>JAFQPR010000065.1 GCA_017411605.1 Clostridia bacterium
CACTTTTGTAGTGATTCTTCAAAACAAACAACCGGTTCAACTATAATAAACACCTTTCCCCTTATTTGCTTTCGGGGGTCATAGGGGGGACTTGTGCGACAAGTCCCCCCTAAATACACCTACACTATCTACTAATGATACGCCGTCAGCTTAATTATGAGATCAAGATCATCGGGCTGCACTTTAGCTTCGTGCGCCGCTCTGTTTCGAACGACGGCGCCGCACTTCTCGCACTTATGAATGATTATATACCCGCGTTTTGAGTCGGGCTCGGCACCTGCGGGGCGAAGAATTCCGCCACAGGTATTTGCGCGATCCCCGGGATTTATATCGACGTGGAGAGAGCAAAGGCAAAACGGGCAATGATTCCTCGAGGTATAACCGAGAGGCAAAACCTCTTTACCGCAGTTTTTACATATAAAGCCGTTATCATTTTTTGAGAAACGTTTATTTTCCATTTTCTTCTCGCTTTACGTATCAAAATTAAAGTTTTGGGAAGATTAAAAATAAAGAATATATTTGGAGGTCGATTATGAAAAGAATGCTCGGCATCGGCGCCGTTATCATCATTTGTATGGCACTTGGCTTAAGTCTTACAAAAGAAATCGAAGGAATTGGAAGCTTGATTATAAAATGAAAGCAGACTATCGACCGTTTCTTCACTAATAATAAAAATTATTAAGCTTATTTTCCAACGCAGAATTTTGCAAAAATATCACTTACGATCTCTTCGCTGACCGCTCTTCCATCCAGCTCCGATATAGCGCCCAGCGCTAACTCAACGTCGGAGCTTACAGCATCCTCGGGCAAACCTATTTTGATTGCATCTGCCGCAGTCGAGAGATAATTCGCGGCTTTGACGAGCGCGGCATACTGACGAGCAGACGAAACGACCGCATCCTCGCCAATCGTTATTTTTTCATCGCAGAAGAGTGCCTCAACAATTCTTGAAAGCTGCAATCTTGCATCATCGGCTCTCTCTTTAACAGAAATTTTTAGCACCTTCTCGAAGCCCATCTCCAAAAGAGTTTTTTCATTTTTTGTGCAAGTATATTCGGACTTTTGAGAAGTATTGTTTACATTTTCTGCGTTTTTGGTCAAAATTCCTATTTTTACAGCGGATGTTTTAACAAGAGATTCGATAATTTTCAAGTCCTCGGAGTCGAGTTCGGAATTCGAGTCAAAGAGCGCGAGTGCAAGCTCCGCCGTTTCTATTCTCTCCATAGAACGTTTGATGCCTATAGCCTCAACCGTGTCAACTTTTCCCTCTCGTATACCCGCCGTATCATAAAGCTTTAACATCACGTTACCGAGAGGTACGTTTTTCTCGAGGACATCTCGTGTTGTTCCCGGAATATCCGTCACTATCGCGGCATCCTCGCCGACGAGAAGATTATAAAGCGTGCTTTTACCGACGTTAGGCTTTCCGCAAATAACCGTAGGAACGCCGAGCATAACCGCTTTACCCGTTTTATAGGTTGAAATAAGCTCTTCGACCTTACTTTTTGCCGCAAGTACAGAAGCGAGTACCTCGCCGCTTGTCATCTCACCGAGATCCTCATCCGGATAATCTATTCTTGCAAAAACCGAGCTTAGAGTTGACACGAGGTCGGCTCTTATCTCTTCCGTAGCAGATTTCAGCTTAGCTCTGGATTTTTCTCGCGAAAGCTTTACCTGCGCTGCGCTCTCCGCTTCAAGAAGCATACTTATAGCCTCGGTTTCGGTAAGGGTCAGCTTGCCGTTAACGAAGGCTCTTTTTGTAAATTCTCCTCGATCTGCCGGAACTGCGCCCGCAACAAACGCGCTCTCGAGCACCATTTTTGTAACCAATATACCGCCATGACAGGATATCTCAACTACGTCCTCACCCGTGTATGAATTAGGGGCGGGAAAATATGTCAGAAGTCCGTCATCTATCTGCTCTTCCGAGTGAAGAATATCCCCGTATATCTGCATACGCGGTATAATTTTTTCAAAAGCTTTTTTTCCACGCGGACGGAATATTTTCTCGGCAATTTTGATAGCATCAGCGCCGGATATCCTTATAACCGCAACCCCACCCTTACCGGGTGGGGTTGAAATTGCTGCAATTGTTGTTCCGTAGAACATATTACTTAGCGTCATCCTCATCCTCGCTGTCGAGAGAATAGTCCTCTGCGGGATGAGTAGTTTCAAGAACTACGGTTTCACCTTCGATTTCCTCGTCGGAAGTAACCGAGGGCTCAACAGCCTCAACACTGTCGGTAATATCGTCAGCATCGGGCGCAAACTCTGTCTTAAGAGGTGTCACGGTTTCTTCCTCTTCAAAGATACCCTTAGGCTTCTTATCGGTAAGGAAGATAACGATTTTTCTGTTGCTGTCGGAACCAACAGAGTTGGTGGAAACACCTTCAATACCCTGAATCTCGGAGTGAATTATTCTTCTCTCGTAGGGAGTCATGGGCTCAAGCATAACGCTTCTTCTGTTACGAAGAGCCTTAGCTGCCATACGGCGCGCGAGCGCTCTGAGAGTTTCCTCTCTCTTCGCTCTGTAGCCTTCAATATCAAGAGTTACACGGCTCTTATCGCGCTCGCCATTGATATTCTTTCTTGCAGATGCGAGATTTGCAAGATACTGAAGCGCATCAAGCGTATCTCCGTGATGACCGATAAGAGTGGAAGCATCCTCACCAACAATGGTGATTCTTCTCGTTCCGTCCTCGCAAGCATAAAGCTCAGCATCTGCCTTAAGTCCGATGTCGGCAATAACAGTCTTTACGAAATCGTAAGACATATCCTCACCGTCAGCAACCTCACGGCGCTCCATCTTAAGCTCGGGCTCGGGAATTACGGTAGACTTTACGGTCTCCTGAGCGTTGTCCTCACGTTTTTTATTATCGTGCTTCTTATGATTGTTGCGCTTTTTGTTATTATGGTTAGACTTATGAGCTTCCTTATTATCGTTGCTCTTTGCTACGTCCTGATTATCCTTATTCTCTTTGGTTTCTTTATTTTCCTTCTCGCGTACGGGACGCTCCTTTCTCTGCTTGGGCTCGTGCACGTCGGGAACTTCAATAGTAGCCTTTACCTTTGCGGGCTTAGCCATAAATCCAAGGAAACCGCGGCTTCCAAGGTCGATTATTTCAAAATTAACGTCATCGAGAGGACCCGCGCCAAGCGCTGCTCTCGCATTTTCTTTTGCTACGGTGATGTCTTTACCGGTTGCAATTATCTCTTTTAACATTATAATGCCTCTTTCTAATACTTTTTTACTAATCCTTAATTTCGGGTCTGTCGGAGCTGCTTGGCTGATCGCTCTTCTTTTTATCGCTCGATTTAACCTCGGGGAGCTCCTCGTAATCATCTTCATCTATATAATGAAGGGATTTGTACTTAGGTTGGGTTTTTATAATGGCATTCTGCTCTTTTGCCGCCTTCTTAGCTTCCTTCTGCATAGCCTTTATCTCTTCCTCTGTAAATTTCGGAATAGGCATAAGCTTCGAGAGGATGATCATCTGAATAATACCGATTATCGACTGATATATCCAGTAAAGACCCATCATAGCCGAGAAGCTGAAGGTAAGCCAGATAGTCATTGCGGGGAATATGAGATCCATTATACGCATTGACATTTGAGTCTGCTGATCTGCGGTTGCCGCCTGAGGGTTGCCGTTCATCTTACGGGAGAGGAACATTGTAAACCACTGGAAGCCTGCCGCGAGGATAGGAATAAGAACAAGCCAGCTTGCGATCTTGGGAGTATCCGCGAGATTAAGTCCCCAAAGATTGAAATTGGGAAGCTTATCGATTATTTCGGGAAGCGTCATACCGCTACCATCAAGTGCTGTGGTTAATTCTCCGTATTTTTCGATATCGGTAACTCTAAGATTTGAAAGCTTACCTGCAAGAGCAATTTGATCAAGCTTTCCGTCGGGATTGAGAACAGTATTGATAACGTTCATAACCCCTTCGGGAATCTTCGCAAGATATGAAAGCGGATTCCTGATAACATTATAAAGGAAGACGATAATGGGCATCTGAAGAAGCATGGGAAGACAACCCGAAAGCGGACTGTATCCTTCCTTTCTCTGAAGCTCCATAATTTCTTCCTGCTGCTTACGCATTGTAACTTGGTCGGTTCTTCCTCTGTACTTGGCGCGGATAGCTTCGATCTTGGGAGTAAGCTTAGCCATAGCGATCTGATTCTTCTGCTGTTTGATTGAGAACGGGAGGAATACGATTTTGAAAAGCAACGCGTAAAGCAAAAGCGCGAGCGCGTAGCTTCCGGTTATGCTCGAGAACCATGCGAGCATAGTACCTAACAGGTTATAAAGCCAATCAAGCATTTAACTTTAATTTTCCTTTTCTGAATTATTTTGTTTCGTCTCGGAATCTGTTTTTTTCGCGCATTCAAGAGCGCGACTCTCCACCTTGGGATTTCTGAATCCTCGCTCGGGTACGGGGTCGTATCCGCCCTTGCAAAACGGATTGCATCGTAAAATCCGCCAGACCGTCAGAATAAAACCGACAAAAAATCCTCTTTTCCTGAAAGCTTCAATAGCATAAGTAGAGCAAGTCGGTGTAAATCTGCAGCAGCTGGGCTTTATCGGAGAAATAAATTTCTGGTAGAACTTTAAAAGTCCAATCATTACGTATTTCATTTTTCATACATTCCGAGCTTTTCGAATGCTTCGTCGAGATTTCTCTCGATATCGTAGCTCTTTAATTTCGGCGCATAGCTCCTTGCTGCAATAACTATGAGATAGCCCTGTTTCAAAGTACCGCGTTTCTCGATAGAGCGCAAGCCCTCTCTGATTATCCTACGGCATCGGCTTCTCGTAACTGCGCCGCCAATCTTGGTTGATACCGTTATTCCGTAACGGTTTTTTATTTGCCCTCTCGTGTCGTTTTTCGCGAGTCTCTTCGCTGCATAATCGGGCAAAAGGTATACCGCAAGAGCCGACGTCACCGCTCTTTTGCCTTTTGCGTATGCTTTTCCGAAGAGATGGTTTTCTTTAATAGCTCTGAATTTCATATAATCTCCATAAGCTTTTTTCTTTTTCGGTCATCCGGTGCCAATACCAATTCGAACCGCACAAAAATCACGCGTTTATTCGGTTTGAATTGGTATTGGCCAGCCGTAAAATACATACAGCCTAAAAGGAGATCACCCTTTTATTTTTACCGGATATTTCAGCTTCAAAACAAAAACCCCGATAAATGCACTCGAAGCGCTACTTATCGGAGGATTTGTACGTCACTTCTGTTTGTGACCGAATTAATAGGTGAGACGAGCTCTTCCCTTGGCGCGTCTTCTCTTAAGAACTTTTCTACCGTTTGCTGTAGCCATTCTTTTTCTGAAACCGTGTTCTTTGTTTCTCTGTCTCTTCTTAGGCTGATATGTTCTCTTCATTGAACTGCACCTCCTTGTTTAATTACTAACGTCCTTCTCGTATTACAAAACGACCATACGAAAGCAGAATACATTATATATTATTTTTTCTGTTTTGTCAAGTCTTTTTTGACATTTTCGCAAAACTTTAATTTTTATTTATATATAGAAGCTCAAAGCGCACCCGTTGAATGCCAGTCTTACAAGAAAAAGAGAAAAATCATCTATTCCCCGCGAGCTGCCAGAACGCAACCGCGCTTGCAGCAGCAACGTTCAAGGAATCAACGCCGTGATACATCGGTATTTTTACGGTAAAGTCACATTCGGCTATTGTAGACTTCGAAAGTCCGTCCCCTTCCGTGCCGAGAATAATAGCAAGCTTCTCTTGCTTTTTCAGCACGGGGTCGGCTATACTGACAGAATTATCGGACAGCGCCATAGCGCAGGTGGTAAAGCCGAGATCTTTTAAAATGCTCATTGACGGTGAGGGCCAATCTGCGTGAGATGTGCCTATCCGTGTGAAGGGAATCTGAAAAACAGTGCCCATGCTTACTCTTACGGCTCGTCTTACCAGCGGGTCGCAGCAAGTAGGAGTAAGAATAACGGCATCGATACCTAGCGCGGCAGCCGATCTGAATATCGCGCCAATATTCGTCGCATCGCAAACACCTTCAAGAACGGCAATTCTTTTAGCGCCCCGACAGATATCCTCAACGCTCGGCAATACAGGTCTTTTCATAGCACAAAGCGCGCCCCGTGTTAATTCAAATCCCGTATAGTCCTTTAAAACTTCCCTTTCCGCTGCATAAATCGGTATATCGCCTACCATCGAAAAAATTCGGTCTAACGAGCCGCCAAGGAGCCGTTTATCGGTTAAAAGCGATATCGGCACACAACCCGATTTCAACGCCACCTCAATAACTGTCGGGCTTTCAGCGATAAATATTCCTCGCTCGGGCTCAAGCTTATTTCTAAGCTCTGCCCCTGTCAGTCTTACGTACACGTCAAGCTCAGGCGCAAAAAAATCATTTATTTCTATGATATTAGCCATATCGTTTCCTCTCAGCAGATAAAATACGCATACCGATTTTATCGTATTCTTTTTGATTTACCACTATAGTTTAGCACAGTTTACAAAAAAAGTCCAGCAAAATTCATTATATTTGATATTTGTTGCACGTTTAGGTTATTGACTTTATTATTTATTTATGTTAAAATATATAATCATCAAAAATTTGCGAGGGTAATACAATGAGAGACTTAAAAAACGACGTTGCAAGTATTCTTATAAGTGAAGAGCAGCTTGACAAGATCGTTACAAGAATAGCCGCAGATATTGACCGCGATTACTCAGGCGACGACAAGAAGCTCGTACTTGTTTGTATTCTTAAGGGCTCACTCGTTTTTATGGGCGATCTTATGAAAAAAATCAAGGTTCCCGTTGAGATAGACTGCATGAAGGTTTCATCTTACGGAGCAGGAACCGAATCTTCGGGTCAGATACACATTTCGCTCGACCTTATCCGCCCCGATATTAACGAATGCGACTTCCTCATTATAGAAGATATAATAGACAGCGGATGCACCCTCTCTCATCTCACAAAATATCTCAAGCTGAAAGGCGCAAAAAGCGTTAAGACCTGCACCCTTCTTGATAAACCCTCAAGACGTAAGGTCGAGTTCATTCCCGACTATGTGGGAACCGAAATCCCCGACGAGTTCGTTATAGGATACGGTCTTGACTATGCCGAAATGTATCGCGCGCTTCCCTTCGTGGGAATTCTCAAGCCCGAGGTTTATACCAAGTGATGCGTGTCGGCTTTTATACGCTTGGATGCAAGGTTTCTCAGTACGAAACCGAAGCAATAGCAGAAAGCTTTGAAAAACGAGGATATGCGCTTTCGGATTTTACCGACGTATGCGATATATACGTTATCAACACCTGCACGGTTACCGCTGAAGCAGACAGAAAATCAAGGCAAATGATAAGACGCGCAAAGAGGTCGAATCCTAATTCTATAGTTCTTGTTTGCGGATGCTACAGTCAGCGCTCGCCAGATGAGGTTTCATCTATCGATGGCGTTGATGCGGTAATTGGCTCGGCAGGTAAAATGGATCTTGTCGATATAGCTGAAAAGCTATTAACCGAAAAGGGACAGATCGTTTCAGTCACGGATATCGAAAAAGAGCCCTTTGAAAAAATGAGAATAACGCGCGGACCCCGCACCCGTGTATACGTTAAAATAGAGGACGGCTGCGAGTGCAAATGCACCTACTGCGCTATTCCTTCGGCAAGAGGCTCTGTTCGCTCAAAGAATATAGACGACGTCATAGAAGAAGTTGAAGCGCTATCCGAAAGCGGAGTCCCGGAGGTAGTACTGACGGGCATCGAAACGGGCTCTTACGGTCAGGATTTTGATAACGGGTTCCGTCTTGCAGACCTTCTCGTACTTCTTGATGAAAGGAAATCCGCAAAGCAGATAAGACTCGGCTCTTTAGCTCCGGAGCTTGTCGGAAAGGATTTTGTCGATAAAGTAAAGGGGCTCGGCATTCTCGCGCCTCACTTCCATCTCTCTATCCAGAGCGGCTCTGATTCCGTTCTGCGAAGAATGAAAAGGCGTTACAGCAGAAAAATGGCGCTTGAGAACATTGAGTATATCAGACGTAATATAAAAAACGCGGCTTTTACTACCGATATAATGGTCGGATTTCCCGGCGAAACCGAAGAGGATTTTCTGGATACCGTGAGCTTCGTGCGCGAAGCGCGTTTCCTTGACGCCCACGTCTTTGCTTACTCAAAACGCAAAAATACGCCTGCAGAAAGCTTTCCCGACCAAGTACCCGAAGATATAAAGCGCAAAAGAAGCGAAGATCTTATACGTGTAGTGAAGGAAGTCAGAAACGATGTCCTATCCGATATCGTTTTATCGGGCGAGGCTCTCGCGGTTATTTTCGAAGAAAAAAGAGACGGCAAACTTTGGTATGGTCACGCATCGACGTTCGCCGAAGTTGTAGCAGAGTCTGAAGACAACTTACACGGAGTTGAAAAATCCGTAATTCCACAACGACTCGAAAATGGCTTAATTTACGGCAAATTTCTATAATATGAAAATAATTATTTACAAAACGGAGATATAATAATGGAAAACAGCAAAAAGACAATGGACAAAATTGTTGCTCTATGCAAAACAAGAGGTTACATTTTCCCCGGTTCTGAGATCTACGGAGGTCTTGCTAACTCTTGGGACTACGGTCCTCTCGGCGTTGAATTCAAAAACAACGTAAAGCGCGCATGGTGGAAAAAATTCGTTCAGGAATCACGCTACAACGTCGGTCTTGACAGCGCGATCATTATGAACCCGCAGGCGTGGGTCGCTTCGGGACACGTTGGCGGATTTTCGGATCCCCTTATGGACTGCAAGGGCTGCAAGGCGCGTCACAGAGCAGACAAGCTTATCGAGGATTACGCATTTGAGCACGGTCTTAATGATAACCCCGCAGGCTGGAGCTTCGAGGAGATGGCTTCTTACATTAAAGAAAAGGATATCGCTTGCCCCCTTTGCGGCGGTAAGGATTTCGCAGATATCAAGAAATTTAACCTTATGTTCAAGACCTTTATCGGTGTTACCGAAGATTCTACTAACACTGTTTATCTTCGCCCCGAAACGGCTCAAGGTATTTTCGTAAACTTCCCCTCAATACAGAGATCTACACGAAAGAAGCTTCCCTTCGGTGTTGCTCAGATCGGTAAATCATTCCGTAACGAGATCACTCCCGGTAACTTCGTATTCAGAACGCGTGAGTTCGAGCAGATGGAGCTTGAGTTCTTCTGCAAGCCCGGTACAGACCTTGAATGGTTTGCTTACTGGAAGGACTACTGCCACAAATTCCTTCTTAATCTCGGTATGCGTGAGGAAAACCTTCGTCTTCGTGATCATGATCCCGATGAGCTTTGCTTCTATTCGAAGGCTACTACCGACTTTGAGTTTCTCTTCCCCTTCGGTTGGGGCGAGCTTTGGGGCGTAGCTGACAGAACGGATTACGATCTCGGTCAGCACGAAAAGCATTCGGGTAAGGATATGACCTACTTTGATCCCGAAACCAACGAGAGATACACTCCTTATGTTATTGAGCCTTCACTCGGTGCTGACAGAGTTGCTCTTGCATTCCTTGTTGATGCGTACGACGAAGAGATGCTCAGCGAAAACGATATGCGTGTCGTTCTTCACCTTCATCCCGCTCTTGCTCCCTATAAAGCAGCTATTCTTCCTCTATCCAAGAAACTTTCCGATAAAGCGCTCGAGATCTACGATTCTCTTGCTAAATACTTTGCGGTTGACTTTGATGAAACCGGCTCTATCGGTAAGAGATACCGCCGCGAGGATGAGATCGGCACTCCCTTCTGTATCACAGTTGACTTCGAAACCGAGAACGACGGCTGCGTAACCGTTCGTGACAGAGATACTATGGAGCAGGTTAGAATTCCTATCTCCGATGTTAAGTCTTACATTGAAGAAAGACTCGAGTTTTAATAAATTACAGAAACTTTTACAATAACAAAAGCTCTCCTATGTGAATTATACTTACAAAGGGGAGCTTTATATACAAAAAACGTTAACGGGTAGCGATATATTACCTATTAATACTCTTTTGGGAGATTTTTATGAAAAGCATTTCACGTATAGCTTCCTTCTCCGTCAACCACGATTATATTACACCCGGAATCTATATTTCCCGTGTTGACGGTGACATCACAACATTTGATTTAAGAACGCGAAAGCCGAATTGCGATGATTATATGGATAATCTGACCATGCATTCGGTAGAGCATATGTTTGCCACCTACGTTCGAAACAGCGAGATTTCGAACAAAGTTATATATTTCGGTCCTATGGGATGCCAGACAGGCTTCTATCTTCTCACACGGGATGTAGAAAAAGAAAAGGTTTATGACGTTGTTATTTCCACGCTTGAGCAAATAATCTCTCACGAAGGCGAGATTTTCGGAAAGGTAAGAGAGGAATGCGGCAACTACCTTAACCTTGATCTTGATGCTGCAAAATTCGAATGCAAGCGTTATCTTAGCGATCTGAAATCGAATCCCAACCGTTTCAATTATCCGACAAAGTGAGGAATTAATATGACCGACAAAAAGGTAAATATAGGTATTCTCGGAGCAATGGATTCCGAAGTTGAGGCTCTCATCGCAAAGCTCGAAAATAAATATGAAGAAGTTATCAGCGGAATAAAGTTCAACATAGGCTCTCTTTACGGGAAGCGCGTTGCGGTTGCAAAATGCGGTATCGGAAAGGTATTTGCCGCTCTTGCGGCAGAAGCTATGATACTCACATACTCTCCCGATCTTTTGGTAAACACAGGCGTTGGCGGCGCGATAGCATCGGGAATATCGGTATGCGATGTGGTCGTTGCGGATAAGCTTGTTCAACACGATATGGATACCTCTCCCCTCGGTGATCCCAAAGGATTGATCTCGGGCATTAATATGATTTATTTTGAAACAAGCAAGCGAGCCGTGGAAATAGTAAAGAACGCCTGCAAAGAGCTTGATATTAATTGCCACGTAGGCACGGTAGCATCGGGTGACGTATTTGTTTCGACGAGCGCGCAGAAGTCTGCCATTAAAGCGGAATTTGATGCTTCCGTATGCGAAATGGAGGGTGCAGCAATAGCTCACGTTGCTTACGTTAACAATACTCCATCATGCGTAATTCGCGCGGTATCGGACTCTGCAGACGAGGGAAGCTCCATGGACTATATGCAATTTCTTCCCATCGCCGCAAAAAACAGTACTGAAATAACGCTTCGCCTTTGCCGCGATTTCTAAGCATAGCAAGTCGGCAAAAAGGCTAAATTTAAAACCAATGCATTGATTATATAGACTATCAATCAACCTAAAATCACAGTAATAAGGGGCTGGCGCATTTAGGCGCAACCGAAAATGACAAAAAAACGACATAAAGAAGCTCTAAAATCAACAAATGAGCTAAGAATATGTGTTATAAGGTTGAAATTCTACGAATTTCTCCATCAAATTAAAGTCATTTTCTA
>JAFQPR010000066.1 GCA_017411605.1 Clostridia bacterium
AAAGCAATGGATCGAAGTAATACTATTATCAAAAGCTTTGATATGTTTCAAAAGCCGGATATTTGCAAAAGCTTGCTTTTGATCGTAGCTTAATTAATAGATAGCATAAAAACAGTTTTAGTTGACGGTTTTGATAATGAAACATGTCGGCGGATTTCGTAAAAAATACTACGATAAATAATCGAGAAGCGATCGATAGATTTGAAATAATAATTATGTTGTTTTGAAAAAGTAATGTATTGCGCAAAACAACTGATTACGAGAGTCCGATAAAACTATGTATCCGTATAATTGGTAAGATTAAAGTTATATAGATACTAAAAAATGAACGTCCGTTTGCAAGCTCCGAATTTGAATGTCTGACGCGCAGGGTGATTTTAGACCTTATGAGGAGCGTGAATACGGACGTTATTTTGCTTGTATGAGTAGATTTTACCGTTGTTTGGTATTATGCTTTATTAAAGTTTATATGCGCTTGATGGGGAAAAACGTATTCGATCGTTATACTTATCCCCGCGATGAATGCTGGGGCAGACCAACGAAAAAAACTTTGCATTAAATGGTAGTTTTCCTCTGTTTTCTTACTTGTTTTTGGCTTCGTATTTTATTAGATATACGTCATTTTTCGGCGTGATGCAAAGCTTGAAGTCTTGTGTCAGAGGTTTGCCGCTGAAAGCGATTTCTGTATACTCGGTTATCGCGAAGCTGTAGTATAGTTTTCCGTTTTCACTTCCGGGAGCCATAAATACTTCTTCAGCCTCTGAGTTTGACACAATTTGATAAACTTTTATTTGAAGATTCTCGGTAGTGTCCGCTTCGATAATTATTGTGATAATATCGCTGCTTGAACGCGGAATTTGTAAACTATTATAGTCATAATAGTATTGATTTGTAATTTTTCCATTCAAATCTATAATGATTTCGTTTTGTTCAAGCGGTGCTGAGGTTTCAGGAAAATCGAGCTCGGGATTTGAATTATCGTTATCATCCGAATCATCGGGCTTCGCGCCCGTGCTTGGCTTGCCTCCCGGAGCAAAGTTGTTATTATCGCTTTCCATATCGCCGTTACTCATACCTTCATCGAATGGTGAATCAGAATCTCCTTTAGCTCCGAGAAACAGAAAATCGAGATTGTTTATCATAAACGTCAATACTATGCCGACGCACAAAATAAGTGATGCTGCAATCGTTATTTTCTTAAAAAACAGCGAACGGGTGCGTACTTTTGATGGATAAGTGAGATATTGCTCCGGCAAAGTACCTATTGCTTCGAGCAATTCGCTACCTGTTATTTTTTTCATTATCCGGTTCCTTTCATATTATTTTGCGCTATACAGAGTAACCGTACATCTCAAGATGGAGTTTGAGCTTATCACGTGTTCTTTTTAACACGGTCTTGACTTTACCCTGCGTGATAGAAAGTTTTTTTGAGATAGTATGTAAGTCTTCCATATAGAAGTACCTGAGTACGAAAATGTTTCTTGTTTCTTCGGGGAGCTTTGCTACGAATTTTTCTATTAAAACTGACAGCTCCGATCTGATTGCATCGGCATCTGCTCCGTCTTTTTCGGGAGCCGCTTCTGTAAGCTCATTAGATAAAACCGTAATGGAAGCTCCGCGCTTTTTTCGGGTTGCGCGTCGTATTCTGTCAAAACAAAGATTTCTCATAATTTTCGATAAATAGGCAAAAAGATATCTTCGCGGGTCTATCGGGGGAACGGTTTCCCACGTTCTCATATAGGTGTCGTTTGTGCATTCCTCGGCGATATATACATCATTTGTTATACGTGTGCCGAAGGCTCTTAAGCTCCTTCCGTATTTCAGCTCGCAGTTAGCTATAGCTGATTCGTTTCGCTCGAAGAATAATTCAACTATTTTTTCATTAGTCAAGTTTATCCCCCCTTTCATTTAATATAACGACAAAAATCAAGTAGGGTTTCATATTTTTTGAAAACTTATTTTTTTATAATAATCTTTTGTAAAAAGTGTTTACTTTTTTCGTAATTTGTGGTAAAATCAATTCGAAAATAAATTGTAGTATGATTGGAGAATAATATGTCAATTGCTGTTATTACAGGCGCATCCAGCGGTATCGGACGCGAGTTCGCGTTTAAGCTTCGTGATATCGCGAAGGTTACCGAATTCTGGCTCATTGCAAGAAACGTTGAAAGATTGGAAAAGGTCAGGGATGAGCTCGGAGTTCCTTGCAAGATAATATCTGCCGATCTGACGAAATCCGAGGGGATCGATAAGTACCGCACCGCTCTTGAAGAAGAGAAGCTGGAGATATCATTTCTCGTAAATGCTGCAGGCTTCGGTGTGTTCGGATCGTTTGACGTTCTGTCGGAAGATACGGTCACGGATATGATAGACCTTAACGTAAAGGCGACGGTGCTTATAACGCATATGAGCGTTCCGTATATGAAGAACGGCGGAAGAATAATTGAGCTTGGAAGCGGATCGTGCTTCACTCCTTTGCCGCACTTCAATATATATTCATCATCTAAGGTATTTGTTCTTCATTATACCAAGTCGCTAAATTACGAGCTGCGTCCGTACGGCGTTCGCGCTACTTGCTTCTGCCCCGGTTGGGTGGATACGGCGTTTCTGCCGAAATCACTTGATGCTCCCGGCGCATACGTTCCTAAGAGTATGAAGCCTTTGCTCGACGTTTCAAAAGTTGTTGAGGGATGCGTAAGGGCAAGCATTAAGGGACGCGCTATGTACGTTACAAACTGGTACACAAAGCTTCAGCACCTTCTTTTCAAGCTTGTTCCCGACTGTATTCTGACAAAGCTTTGGCTTGGTATGCTTAAGAAAAACGAAGAAAAGTCCGCGGAGGAAAAGTAATGGCAAGGAAAAGCTTTAATCCCGGGACACTTCTCGTTCCGCTTCCTGCGGTTATGGCAACGGTTGGGGATATGGAAAACTCGAATATTATAACTATTGGTTGGACGGGAATTCTTTCGAGCGATCCCGCGAGGACATACATTTCTGTGCGTCCTTCAAGACATTCTCATAAGCTTCTTTCGGAAAATCCCGAGTTCGTTATTAATCTTACAACCGAGGATCTTGCGTACGCAACCGATTACGCCGGTATTTACACAGGCGCTAAGGTCGATAAGTTTGAGAAGCTGGGGTTGACTAAGATTGAGAGTGAAAAGGTAAAAGCTCCAACTATCGCTGAGAGTCCGCTTGCGCTTGAATGCAAGGTTTTTGACGTACTTCATTTTGGCACGCACGACGTTTTTATGGCTGATATAGTCAACGTAACGGTCAGGGAAGAGCTCCTTGATGCGAAAGGTAAAATATGTATCGAGAGAGCGGGTCTTATGGCGTATGCTCATGGCGAGTACTATACTCTTGGTAAAAGGATCGGTAAGTTTGGTTTTTCTGCTGTAAAACACAAAGTTCACAGTAAAAATAAAACCGATGCAAAATCCGAAAAAGCTCTACCAAAGACTGAATACGGAGTTGACATTCGGTCGGGGAAAGATAAGGTTCGTTTTGCCACAAGCGGCGTCTCAAAAGGTGAAGGAGCAAAGTCGAAAAAGGTTGTTAATAATAAGAGTAAAAGTAAGAAAAATACAAAAAAACGTGCAACGGGTACCGCAAAACCCAAAAAAGGTGTAAAAAATGAAAAATGAAGCAAACGTATCAACTCGTGAGAAAATACTTCTGCTTATAGAAAGCGAATTTGAAAGCGATGCTGCTTTTGAAAGGGAAGTCGGACTTCAGTCTAAAACCGTTAACAATTGGCGTCGCGGACGTTCTTCCTCGTACATGAAGATGCTCCCAAGACTTGCGGAGGCTTTTGAGGTCAGCGTCGGCGAGTTGCTCGATATGCCTATAACTCACGATTCCGGAGATCTTTCGGAGGATGAGATCGAGCTCCTTACGCTCTATAGAAAGAGCGGCGTTCTTTCTGCAAAGCAACGCATTGCATTGACCAAGACACTCGAGAGCGTGATAAATCTTTACTTAAGCTCAGCCCCCGATAAGAAGAAAACTCAAAAAAAGTAAAAAGTGATTAATTTAAAAAGCCGAATTACTCTTTGTGGAAAAAGATGATGAGTGATTCGGCTTGCTTTTGTGTTTAATAATCCCCCGAAAATGCAAAAAAAGCAAACAATGGATTACATATTCTTGCAATATTTGGTCGCTCGATAAACGCTGGGAGAACAATTTTTGTATTTTTTAAATATGCGGTTAAAGTAAGCAACGGATGAGAAACCTACCGATGATGAAATATCAAGAATGCTCTCATCGGTTGATGAAAGCTTTTTTTCGGCTTTGCATATACGAACGAAATTCAAATATTCTGTGAAGGTAGCACCCGTGGCAAGTTTGAATATGCGGCAGAAATAGCTTCTGTCAAATCCGAGCATGCTGCTAATATCGGAAAGATCTATATTTTCCGAATAGTTTTCGTTTATGTAAGTCATGGCAGGTAATATCTTTTGAACGGCAGCCGTGCTGAAGACCTGCTCGCCGTCGGAGAGAATATTGTTTCTGTAAAGAAGCCCTATTACCTTGAGTATAAGAGAGCGAACGATTATCTCGTACGCATTCTTTTTTTCTTCGCATTCGGTAAGTATTTCTTCAATAAGGGAGAAGAGCTCTTTTGAGTTCAAAATTCTCACGGGTGTGGAATCAAGGTTAAGAAGTCTTATTGAATACTTAATGATTTTTCTGATCTCAAGATTAATATAGTTGCTCTCCCTGAACTGAACGAGCGCGGTGACCGTACCCTCTTCGATAGCGTAGGTTTCGTGGGGTACTCCTGCATTGATAAATATAATTTCGCCCGCTTTTGCAATATATTCTACTCCGTCAACGCGGCATAGAAAGCTACCCGAAAAGACCGGAAGAAATTCCAGCTCATCGTGATAATGAACGTCGGATATACGACGTGGAACAGGAGCATTATGAGCATCGCTTTTTCTTGCACATATGTCTAGCTTCGGTATATTTGCTTTTACGTTTTCTATTACCATTTATACGCCTCGATAACAAGTGTTTTTTTAATTATATCATTTTTTAATGTTAAATGCAATAATTTATTAATAAGAAAATGATTTGTCAGATTGTTAAGAATAATTAAATTATATTCTTCGTTATTATTATTTCCTTGACAAAATGGGAAAGATATGTTAAAATACAGTACGGTGCCCCGAATGAGGGAGTAGCATGCATCGCGCAAAAGGCGTGATGTAGCAAGTCAACATCCTGGCGAAAGCCTGGCTTGCTTTAAATTGCCAGACTCATGTTTTTGCATGAGTCATATATTTATAAAAAGGACTTATGCAAGCTCGGCATGAGTCCTTTCTATTATTCAGAAAGAAAAGCAAATTAAAAAAGGAGAAAAGGTATGTTCTATTGTAAAGACAAAGCGCAAGTACTTACCGAGCTTGGAAGCTCTGCTGACGGATTGACCGAAGCTGAAGCTGCTGCCAGACTGGAGCGTGACGGTAAGAATAAGCTTGCTGCTGCCAAGGGAAAGTCTTTGTTCAGAAGATTTCTTGAGCAGCTTTCGGATCCTATGATAATTATTCTTATTATCGCTGCTGCGGTAAGCGGGATTCTTACCATTGTAGGAAACGCAAATCTTAAACCTGGTGAATCTTCCGAGTCCTTTGCCGACGTAATAATCATCCTTGCGGTAGTTATTATCAATGCGGTGCTGGGAGTTTATCAGGAAAGTAAGGCCGAAAAGGCTATTGAGGCATTGCAGGAAATGTCAGCTGCGACCTCAAAGGTAATTCGTGACGGAAAGCTGATTACCGTCCACAGTGAGGATATCGTAGTTGGCGATATTATTGTTCTTGAGGCAGGAGATGCGGTACCCGCAGACGCGCGTATTCTCGAGAACGCGAGTCTTAAGGTGGAAGAGGCGGCTCTCACGGGTGAGTCCGTACCCGTTACCAAATTTATTGATATTATCAATCTTCGTGACGGTGAGCGCGACGTTCCTCTCGGGGACAGAAAGAATATGCTTTATATGGGTTCTACCGTAGTTTACGGAAGAGGTGTTGCGGTAGTTACCGCAACCGGTATGGATACCGAGATGGGTAAGATCGCAGATGCGCTTCGTACGGCAGAGGATGGGGAAACACCCTTACAGATAAAGCTTCACCAGCTTTCTAAAATACTTACCTGGCTCGTGCTTGGTATATGTCTTGTAGTATTCGGTGTACAGATAGTAAGGCAGCTTTCCTCAGGCGGTGGCTTCAATGCCGAGTTTGCGCTTGATTCGTTTATGGTAGCGGTTTCACTTGCCGTTGCGGCTATTCCCGAGGGACTTGCCGCGGTCGTTACGGTCGTACTTTCTATCGGCGTTACAAATATGTCGAAGAGAAACGCGATAATCCGTAGACTTACAGCGGTTGAAACGCTCGGATGCGCCCAGATAATCTGCTCGGATAAGACCGGTACTCTTACACAGAACAAGATGACCGTGGTTGATTTCTTCGGTGAGAGCGAGGAGAAGCTCGCTTGCGCTATGGCTCTTTGCTGTGATGCGGAGATCGATGAAGAGGGCAATATCACGGGTGAGCCTACCGAGGCGGCTCTCGTAGCCTTCGCGAATAAGCTCGGTCATCATAAATCCGCTCTTAAGTCAAATTATCCGAGAGTAGCTGAGGCTCCCTTCGATTCGTCGAGAAAAATGATGTCTACCGTGCACAGTGACGGTGAGCGCTACGTTCAGTACACCAAGGGCGCGCCCGACGTTGTTATCGGTAGGTGCACGCATTATCTTAAGGATGGCGTTCCCACTCCTATTACCGAGGAGTACGTGGCATCGATTCTTGAGGATAATAAGAGAATGGCAGATAAAGCACTTCGAGTTCTCGCATCAAGTATGAGAATATGGGATGCGCTTCCCGAGGATAGCTCTCCCGAGAATCTCGAGCGCGAGCTTTGCTTCGTTGGTCTTACGGGTATGATAGACCCTGTCCGTCCCGAGGTTAAGGATGCGATAGTTGAATGCCGTACGGCAGGTATCCGTCCTATTATGATCACGGGTGACCATATAGATACCGCAGTTGCCATTGCGCTTGAGCTTGGTATCATCGAGGATGAGAGCGGCGCTATGACGGGCTCGCAGCTTAACGAGCTTTCCGACGAGGAGTTTGAAAAGGTATTCCGTAATATCAGCGTTTACGCAAGAGTTCAGCCCGAGCATAAGACGAGAATAGTTACCGCATGGAAGAATGCGGGCTTCGTTACCGCCATGACGGGTGACGGAGTTAACGACGCTCCTTCGATTAAAACGGCAGATATAGGCGTTGGAATGGGTATCACGGGTACCGACGTTACGAAGAACGTAGCTGATATGGTGCTTGCGGACGATAACTTCGCGACAATAGTTGGCGCTGTTGAAGAGGGAAGACGTATATACGACAATATTCGCAAGGCTATACAGTTCCTTCTTGGCTCGAATATGAGTGAGGTGCTTGCGATATTCTTCGCAACTCTCCTTGGATTCACAATTCTTGAGCCCGTTCATCTTCTTTGGATAAACCTTGTTACAGACTGCTTCCCGGCGCTTGCTCTCGGTATGGAGAAGGCGGAGTCGGATATAATGAAGCGTAAGCCGAGAGATACGAAAGCGGGAATTTTCTCGGGCGGTATGGGTGTTGACGTTGCATACCAAGGCGTTCTCGTTACCGTTCTCGTCATGGTATCCTACTTCATCGGTCACTTTATGGAGTCCGGTAACTGGGAGATCACAAACAGCAGCCACGGTGTAACTATGGCATTCCTTACGATGTCAATGGCAGAGATATTCCATAGCTTAAATATGAGAAGCCAGCGCGGAAGCATATTCGGTCTTAAGACACACAATAAGATGCTTTATATCGCAGCGGGAGTTTCGTTTGTAGCAACAACTCTTGTTTGCGAGGTAGGCTTCCTTGCAAAGGCGTTTGAGTTTGAAGCGGTAAGCTTCAAGGAATATGCTGTGGCAATACTCCTTGGTCTTTGTGTAATTCCTATTGTTGAGCTTGTAAAATTCGTTCAGCGGAGAATCGAAAAGAAAAAGGCTGCGAAAGCTTAAGCTTAAGCTTATAACGGTTACAGTTTTTTGTTTCCAGCATATATTCAAATTGCATAAATTTTGGGACTCGCAGGCTTTTTGCGAGTCCCTTTTTTTGTATTTTTTACCATATTTTCGTTGGCGTGTCAAGTTTTTATTGACATAACTTCGGTTTTTGTGTAAAATATATACACATCTTTTTTATAAAAGGGAGGATAAAACATGCCAACTGAAACATCGTATAAAATTCGTACTAAGAAGAGAAACGTCTTTCTTCGCGTATCGAAGGGACATTTCGCAACAAACCACAGCCATATAAATTATTATATAGACGTTACCACGCAGAAAACGCGCCTTTCAGAGGCTCAGGCTGTTGCGAGCGAGCTTGTAAGCTATTACAGTAATACAACGATCGTAGATACGGTGCTTTGCCTTGACGGTACTCAGGTTATCGGTACGTGCCTTGCGGAGGAGCTTACCAAAGGAAACTTCGTATCGATAAACGCGCATCAGACCGTATACATTTTGACTCCGGAGCATACTACGGGAAGCCAGCTAATATTCAGAGAGGGACTTCTTTCGGCTATACAAGGTAAGCACGTGCTTATTCTTGCCGCTTCCGTAACTACGGGATATACCGCGAAATCTGCAATTGAGGCTATTCAGTATTACGGCGGCCACGTTGCGGGAATTGCCTCAATATTCGCGAGCGTTGATGAGTGTATGGGTTATCCGGTTCACTCTGTATTTGAGACGTCTGACCTTGAGGATTATCAGAGCTATCCTTCTCACGAATGCCCGCTTTGCCGAGCAGGGAAGAAAATAGATGCTCTTGTAAACAGCTTCGGATATTCAAAACTATAACGACAATATATGTTATCTATAGAAAAAGCGGCTTGCTCAAGTTGTAAAATAATGAGCTAGCCGCTTTTTTGGATTGGGGGACAGGGGATTTAGAGCGATAATCTTTGTTCTTTGAGACGAAGAATGTACAAGGGTACGCTGAGCCCAAAAACGGAGATAGAAATGACTCATACAGAATCGAGAATTCGTAGAATTTCAACCTTATGACTACATAAACTCAGCTCATTTAATCAAAATGAAGCTTTTTCTTTTTCAAGTCATTTTTTGTTGCGCCTAAATGCGATGCCCTTTTTGAGTATTATCTTCGTTTCATCAGAAATTCTTCAGGCGTGATTTTATTTAACTATTCTATTACCGCGATGGAATGAATTTTGATCTCGGGTATCTTAAAGTGCGTTCTTGCGCCGCATTTGTATGCTTTAAGCGGTACGCCTTCGGGTTGAAGCACAATATTTTTTGCGTCAATATCCTCGCGTAGTGAAATAACCGTGTTTCGAAGCGGAGGTATATAATTTTCTGTGGCAAGCTGACGGTCTCTGTGTGAGCCGCCGGCATTTAAGATTTGGAGCATCAATTTGCCTTCTACAGATAAGCATACTATCTCTGCAATCCCCTCGGCACTTTCTATTTTTGCTATAGGATTGTAAAGCATAGTTGTCATTTTGCGAATAATCTCTCTGTGTTGATATTGAGCGCAGTTAAGGTACTGCGTACCGAGATTAGTACCGATAACTCCCAGCCTTCCTTTTCCGTAGGACAGGACTACCGCCGTGGGTGAGCCGTTCTTATCCTGAAGCGAGGGGTGAAGCTTGGCTATCACGGAGGAATAGTTCTTCGACTTAACTATCAACGCTCCGAGAGTAACGCCGTAGTCAGCGCCGTTGCCAACAGATAGGTATGATGGTGTACCGCCGGGGAACGTACGCTTTATATATCCTGTACCGCCGAACATCCATCCGGGGGTGTACGGATATTCGTTATATTCCTCAACCTCGTATGGGAAACCTGCATTTGAAAGCAGCTCAGCGGTCTTGGCTCCTACCGCCATAAGGCTTCCGCCCTCCAGTACGTAGGAGCGTAGGATTTCAACGGTTTCTTCGTCCATACCGTCATAAAGCTCGGGGATGATAATAAGAGGGTACTTTTCGGTATTATGCTTATTATCCTTGAGAATTGCATCGTTTATTATGCCGAGTGACTCTCCGCTATCGCAAAGAAGCGCGGTAAGTCCGAGTAATTTTTCTTTACCCTCCCGTGTAAACGGTCTTGACATTTCCTTATATCTGTCACAAGAAGGAATAAGCATTACCGCTTGATCAGTTATTTTACCGCCGTAGCAGTATGGGCGTCGCTCTCGTACAAACTCGGCAAGAGGAACATTCATAAGAATTCGGTCAATATCAGGAGAGCCATCGCTGAACTGAAGCAGATTGTTTTGATATGCGCCTCCAAGCGCAATTACAGAAGCAGCCTCCTGCATCAGCTGAACGTGGTGCTTTGGGGGAATGAGAGGGACTCCGTAAACATTGTAGCGAAATCCCCAAGACATAAGATCCCAAGGCTTGTTATGCATAGCTAACATTCTGCCGGCATAACGGGCGGAATTAACACAGTTGGTGGAGTCGAGGTCTCCCGAAAGGAAGTCAACATTTGCACATATAGGCTCCGGCATGTAGTCGGAAAACGCCCAGTTTGCGCATATTTCAAGGTCCGGGAAGCTTTCGTGAAGCTTGTCGACGTAGTAGCGCAGATACTCGCGGTATTCCTCGCGAGTAAACTCAAGATACTCGTCGAAATGCGGATCACCTTTTTTTGCAGGAATAAACCCATTAAGAGATATGCCGGTTTTTGCCTCGAATCGCTTCAAGGTTTCCGGACGGTAGTCACAACCTACCGACCAGCAATCTCCGTCTACCCATATACCGTCAACGTTGTATTTCTTCGCCACCTCACATATTTGAGGAATGAAGTAGTCGTCAAGATATCTTCCGCTTTTGTCAATGCGCACCGATTTTGAGATGCGCCTATCCGGTGAGATGACTGCGTCATCCGGATGCTCGGTACAGTATTTTACGTCCTGCACTCCCGAAACGTGCATATAAAGAAGTATTCCGTATTCATTTGTAATGCGTCTCCACATCTCAAGCGTATCGAATGCCATAGGCATCGCGTTTCCGATATCGGACGGATAAGAGGCGTAGCCGGGATGCCCCTTGCAATCTATTTGTATAAAGTCGGGCTTTGCTTTTTCGCATATTGCGCGGATATCCTCTTCCTTCAGCGTTGCGCCTATAATTACGCCATAGTCGGGGTGAGCGTGAAAATCACTGTGCATTCCCCAAAAACAATCACTTCTGCGTTTCCTTTTCATCTGTTTTTCCTTTCTTCGCGGGAATATTGTTTTATGTTTTGTTTATCATAGCGTCAGACCGTATTTGTCTACAAGCTCGTTCAGTTCGGCCTTTGAGTGGATACCAAGCATCTTGTACAAGACCTTCAGGTGATATTTGACGGTATCGACTGAAATAAACATTTTTTCGGCAATGCTTTCAACCGAATCTCCATATATCCATGAACGGAGCAAAGATACTTGATCCTCCGAGCAGGTCGAGAGCGCTCTGTCGAGCAAAACTATTTCTGAAAGCTCGCGGCACATTTCTTCGCTTTCGTAAGAAATATACGCGCCGCGCTTATGCGTCGCTTGACGGTTGGAGTCTTGAGTCATACTTTCTTTCCCCGTAGATCCTCTTTGAACAAGCTGATTGCTTATGCTGACATTAACAGAGCCGAGGTCTTCAAATTCGCTGAAATTTTCGCACATCTGAAGCGCAAGCTTTGCGGCAACCTCGTAGTTATAGGCAACCGTGGTAATTGGAGGAGTCACGTGGGCACTGAGCCAAAGATTGCCGTTTCCTATCAGGTGAAGCCGTTGTGGAATATCAATTCCGAGGGTGCGAAAACGTGCCAGCAGATATATTGCCATAACATCGTTTGAGCAGATTATGCTGTCATAGCGTTCAAGGTTCTTTTGTAATCGCTCGTAGCATTCTTCTACAGTGCTTTCAATTGGATAGACGTCCTCAGAAGGAAAATGCTCGGAAAATAAAAGTGCCTTTGCTTTATCGGAGCTGTCGTTTTTTTGTACCCCGAAGAATGCGGGGCGCGTTCTCCCTTGCTCACGAAGTAACTTCAGACTTTTTTGAACCACTGCTTGTTGGTCTGCTGTGATATGGCTTACGTGCTCGTAGTTCTCGTGGGCGATGCCATATATCAATATTATTTTATTTCCACCTGAACTGAGCTTTTCAAGCGCAGAGTTCAGCCATTCACTGTCTACACCCAATATCACCACAGGAGAGTTAGAGACAGATACCTCATCCGCATCGCAGACAGTAGTTAAAACATATTTATTTTTTATTGCATACGCTGTAAAAATATCAATAATAGTTCTTCCCCATTCAAACATTGCAAGTCTTGAATGAACAATCAGTGTCACCCGCATGGTGTCTTGGCTTTTTAACATTTTTGTACCTTGTCCTATTAAATGAACTTTTGAGTGCTAAAGACGTACTGTAACCTAGCTTTGCACTCCGCAGAAAAATGGATTTTTGATAAATTGCTTTGCGCTCCGAATGCAACCCTAAGATGCTTATTACAAAACACAAAAGATATCTATACTTGATAAAACCTTTGTCGCGATTATATTATAACATAAAATTAATCGGGCATCAAGGTAAAAGAAAAAATGAAATTCGAACAAAAAACTACCTATTGGAATGAGATATGATGAACGAGGCGGTCCGGCGTTTTTTGTTATTGTAGCGCAAAAAGGATAATCAATGTTTTTTGAAAATACGGTTACGAAACGTGAGAAAACAGAAAGCGAAGTGTTTGTATTATCACTATCTGATAAATACTAAAAACATCGGCAGAAAAAACTACCGATGTTTTAGTAGGTATTTGTACCGGAAATGACAACAATTATTATAATATTAGTCGCTTTCGTTGTCTAACGCATCGTTTGCGGGTGAATCAAGGAAGGTTATTGTATCATCGGGAATATCTATAATGCTATCAGATTCCGTATCTTCGGGCTTTACCCTTGCGACCTTAAGCAAAAGAGAAAGAGCACTCTTGAAGAATGAGCCGATGGACGGGGATTTTCTATCGTTGTTTTCGCTCTCATCCCTACTATCCGAAAGGAATTTTGATGCAAGTGATTTTAAAAGACCTGCGGATTTTTCGTTTTTCTCCGCTATCCTTTCGTTATCTACCCTGAGTCTTTCTTCAAATCCGGGAGCAAGCGTGCTTATCATAGGTAACTCCGGGTTGAATATCGAGCTTATCTTTTCCTTAATAAATCCTTCGCCCATCTTTTTTTCGATAAGACCGAGTATAAATCCGCCTTTACCGCCCGAGGTGAGGGTTTCAAAGTACGTTTCGGCAATTCTTTCGTTTGGCATCTCACTCATTCTAACGAGTATACCCTCATCCGTGTGAGTTATTTTAATAATTCTGACGTTCGGCAGCTCGGGAAAGATAAGCTCAATTTTAAATATGGGATGCCTCTCTTCGTCAAGAAGTACCTCCGCTGACGCACGTACGATATGTTTTTCGCCCGAGAAATCCAAAACAGATTCCTCGTATCCGTAAAGACCTATCGGGATGTCGTATGCGGTTCCGCCTTCAACCGACGTCAATATAAGCTTTTCTCCATCGCGCCAAAAATCAAACGTCTCAATGCCGCCCGAGTAATTATTTTGCATAACCGAAACGAAAAGGGGAAGTATGCCTGAGTTGTTGCTTCGGGCTGCATATTTTCCGAGAAGGGGTGTGAATTCTTCTAAAAATGGGCGTCTTTCCTTTATACCGAAGAAGTAAAGCAGTCCTTTAAGCTCGTTTTTCGGAACTACGTTTCTGCGCGAGTTGAAAAAGACGTCTATTGCAGTTTTTAAGCGCTTATAATCAGCACGGGTAGCAGTATAATCATCTCGGGTCAACTTTAGATTGCGACGCAATACGGCAAGCGTGGGGCTGTCGGAAAAGAGCTCGTTGTTACCGCAGTTGACGACCGCGAGAACGTTCATTTTAGGATATATCCATACGTTTTGACCTAGCATACCGTTAAAGAGTATCTCCTCGCCGTCGGGACTTACCCATACGTGCATTCCGTAATCGAAGCCGCCGATAGAATTAGGCGCATCGGCAATCGGTTCGCACATTTTTGATACGTATTCTTCGGAAAGTATGCGCTCGCCCCTGAACGCACCATTGTTCAATATAAGAAGTCCAAGCTTTGCAAAGCTTTCGGGAGATAGATAAAGTCCAAATCCGCCTTTAGTATATCCCTCGGGGCTGTTTTCCCAGAAATGCTCGGTTATTGAAAGTGGCGTGAAGAGTTTTTCCACTACATATTCGTAGAGCGACACACCTGTAATTTTAGTGATAATTCTGCCGAGTATATATGAGTTTATACTGTTGTAAGAGAATTCTTCACCTATTTTAGCGGCAGGCTTTGATTCGAAGAATGCATCTGTCCACTTATCCTCGGTCACAGTGCCTAGCTCTGCAAATCCGGAGCCGCCTCTCATTGTCAGAAGATCATAGACCGTAAGAGTATTATATTTTTCGTCGGGAGCTGACACCTCAGGGAAAAAGTCAAGCACGCGAGCATCGAGGGAAAGCTTTCCTTCGTCGTAAAGGAAGCCTAAGGCAAGCCCCGTGACTGTTTTTGACATAGAATGCGCAAGATGCGTATACCTTACGTCGTATGCGGGAGCAGAAGCCTCGAGAATTATTTCGGAATCCTTTACTACAGTTATACTGTGTATATTCGCTTTTTTCTCAGCTTCAAGTTCTTCAAGTAAATTAATTAATACGCGTGAATATTTATAATTTTTACCTCCAATCCTGCGCGGCAGGTCTTGAGCTGCGATTTTGCAGACGGAGGTTTTTTGCGGAATATAGGGAATAACGGACGGATGCTTGCTCTCTGCAAGCGCAAGCTCAATAAGCAGATTGATCGCTCTTTTCTTATAGTTTTCCATAAATCAACTTTTCTCTTTTAGTTACTAAGTATAGTATATCCAACTTTATATGAAAATGTTATTAATTTTCGTAACGTTTGCGATTAAATTTTAAGGTCGGTATAAAGGAGCTTTCCGATACACCGACCATAGTTTTATATAGCTGTTTTAATTGCGCTGCCGCACTCAGCCGATTTGAACGCAGATTCCATAACAGAGAGAACTCGTCTTACCTCGTGAAGCTTAACGAAGATATCTGCCTTGCCGTCAATTGCGGTGACAAGATTTCGGTAATAATCGTGAACGTCGGAAGTGGGACGTTCAATCTCGTAAAAATCAAGCGTTATCTCATCGCGGGGTGCCATCGTTTTGGTAATTCCTGCGGCGGTTTGAACGGGGAGCACCTCTTTTTCGCACCAAGCCTTGAGCTTTGCAACGCGAGTCTTCTTCTGCCAATCTTCGATTATCGCAGTACCGCGCTTTGCCTGCATATAGAATCTCGGAAGGGCTAAGAAGTTATAAGTTCCTACTTCAACGGTTGCGCGCTTGCCTGATTCAAAGGTGAGGCGGAGATTGAATCCGTCATCAACCTCGTTTGTGGTTATATTAGTTACTTCGCAGTATACCTTTACGATTTTTTCGGGAATGAGTCGTAACATCTGGTCGATAAGATGAACTCCCCAATCAAGTATCATACCGCCACCCTGGGGCTTATGGCATCTCCAATCGGAGGGGATACCGCGCGAGCCGTGTATTCTCGATTCGATATTAACTACCTCGCCAATCTCACCGCTGTTAACGATAGACTGCATTGCAAGGTAATCTACGTCGTATCGTCTGTTCTGATGAACGGTGAAGATTTTTCCGTTCTTGTCAGCCGCATCGCACATCTCGTCAAAATCGGAGAGCGAGAGTGCTACGGGCTTCTCGCAAACCACGTGCTTGCCGTGATTTAATGCGTCTATAACTATCTCCTTGTGCGAGTCATTCGGGGTAGCGCAGAGTACGATATCAACGCTCGCATCGGAAAGAAGCTCCTCGCGTGAATCGTAAACGTGAATGCCAAGCTCGCGCGCCGTGTTTATTCTTTTTTCTGCTATATCAAAGATACCGGCAAGCTCGATCACGTCGCTTTTATTTGCCCAGTTTGCGTGCCAGGCGCCCTGACCGCCGTATCCTACTATCGCAAGTCTTTTTTTCATAGAAACGTCCTCTCAAATCGATAAACCGCGGAGTTGGTTTTGCTCTTGTGTTAAAAAAATGAACGATTTAAATTTGCGGTTTATTTTCTCTTGACTATTCTAACATATAATTATAAATTTTTCAAGAACAATATTGCCTTTTTTCTTAACGATATATTGTTTTTATCTTGAAAGCAACGCATCAATACCGAGAAGGTCTGAGAAAAGTCCCGCGGAAAATCCCGAAAGTATAAGGATTGCTATTATTGCAAGATTAGCGCCTCTGTGTTTGTTTACTCTGAGGAGAACAAGTAGGCCAACCCCCGAAGCAGAGAAGAGTCCCGAAAGCATAGTGCCGAGGGTAATAAAGCCCGAGGTATAGAACTCTGTCAGCGCGACCGAAGCAGCGCAGTTGGGAATAAGACCGAATACGGCGGCGATAAGATGACTGATGAACGGTTTATTATACATAACCTTTGCGAGATTTTCTTCGCCGATGAAGAATATGGCGGTATTAATAATGAGCGTACAGAGCAAAATAAAGAGTGATATCTTCACCGTATGGTGAAATGCGGAATATAAGATGCCGCGCTCGCAATGGCAGTTATCGTTATCGCAGAGCTCGTCTATGTTTATCTCTTCGTTTTTGCGTACGCAGTAATGCATAACGATATCTATTGCAAACCCGATAAGGATAGATACGCCGACCTTGTAAAGAAGAATAAAAATAATTTTCTTTGAGCTGATGTCGGGATTGCTGATAAGAAGCGGGAGCATTTCGTCGGACGTCGAAAGAAATACCGCGATAAGAGTACCGAGGGATATGATTTTAGTGCAGTACAGGTTGGATGCGACGGACGAGAAGCCGCATTGAGGTATAACACCTACCGCTGCGCCGAGCAAAGGCCCGAATTTTCCCGATTTTTTCAAAAATCCTACGGTCTTATCGGTTGCCCTGTGCTCGATAAACTCCATAAGGAGATAAGTGAGAAAAAGGAATGGAATGAGAGGCAAGGTATCTATCAGCGCGTGAAGAACGACTTCTTCCAAAAACTCACCGAAGCTGCCGAGCTTCTCGACAAGAAAATGCGAGAGCCCCGAATGTCCGTCGTGCGATGAGTTCAGCGCGGCTGTTGAAAAGAATATTCTTGATAATAAATTCATTTTAAACCTCCGTGCTTAATGGTTGTGAGCCTTGTGGCATACGTGTTCTTTTGATGTGTCAGTGAAGTCACCTGTTTTGCAGTCCTTGCATTTGCCGAAAAGCATTGCGCCCGCATCAAGCGTAAATCCGTCCAGTGAGAGAAGGGCTGCTGCAAATTCGTGCGATATATCATCCTCAAGATGAATAAGCCTTCCGCAATCGCGGCATTTCAGATGAAGGTGAGATGAGCATTCGTCATCTCCTATATATTGATACGTGCAATGCCTCGTCTTCCCGTCTGAGAGGCGGCGAAGCTTTCCTTCGGATACAAGCTCGGATACTATTCTGTAAACCGTGCTGCGACCGTGACCGTCTGTAGTAATTTCCTCCGAGATCTCTTCGAGAGTGAAGGACCTTGAGGAATTAATACGCAAAAATCTGATTATTTGCTCGCGTTTTCCTGTATTATATTTCATATATCTCCTTAAAAATGAGAATTATTCTCAAAATGCTTTTATATAATACTACTTTTATAGATAATTGTCAATAGAAATATAAGGAAATTCAAAATTTATTATTTTTGCGTAAAAGAATACATTGAGTGCTAAGATTTTTTGGTAAAAAGTGCACTTTTAAGACTTTTTTAGTGTAACAATTTTAGCACTCGCGTGTCAACTCTGCTAATGTTTACAAAAAATACATAAATTGCTTTTGATTTATTCATAAAATAGCAGTAAACTTGTATCAGTAGAAAGTTGGAGGTGATTTTGTGAATCTAGAAAAAATAACGGCTAAAACAAGAGAAGCAATCGAGAGATCGAGAGATCTGGCGGCGAGTTATTCCGCATCCGCTATTTCTGACGTTCATCTTCTTTTAGCCCTCATCTCGGACGGAGAGGGGTTATGCGCCTCGCTCTTATCTGCTATAGGATGCGATACGGCAAAGCTTTCCGCGGAGCTTGCGAAAACTGCAGAAGAGATGCCAAAGGTAAGCGGCGGTGGGTATTCTGCGGAAAAGCTTTACGTAACCGCGGATGCAGAGCGCGTAATGGATAAAGCCGATGCCGAGCGCGAGCGAATGGGCGACGAATATATTTCCGTTGAGCATATTCTGCTTGCGTTTACCGATTCTTCTTCCGATAAGGTTAAGAAGCTTATATCAAAACACGGTGTAAAGAAAAAAGACGTTTTATGCGAACTTAAGAGAATAAGAGGTAACAGAAAAGTGACAACAGATAACCCCGAATCCACGTATGATGTGCTGACTAAATACGGTCAGGATCTGACAGAGCTTGCGAAAACCAAGAAGCTCGACCCCGTTATCGGTAGAGATGACGAGATAAGAAACGTAATAAGAATACTTTCAAGAAAAACTAAGAATAATCCATGCCTTATAGGTGAGCCGGGCGTTGGTAAAACGGCGATAGCCGAGGGGCTCGCTCAAAGAATAGTCAGAGGTGACGTTCCTGATAATTTAAAGGAGAGAACATTGTTCTCACTTGATATGGGCGCTCTTGTTGCAGGCGCAAAATATCGCGGAGAGTTTGAGGAAAGACTCAAGGCAGTCCTCAGTGAGGTTAAGGAATCCGACGGAAATATCATACTGTTTATCGATGAGATACACACGATAGTAGGCGCGGGTAAGACGGATGGCGCAATGGACGCGGGCAATCTGCTCAAGCCTATGCTTGCGAGAGGCGAGCTTCACTGCATCGGCGCTACGACCCTTGATGAATACCGCGAATACGTAGAGAAGGATGCGGCGCTTGAAAGGCGCTTCCAGCCTGTACTCGTTGATGAGCCTACGGTCGAGGATACTATCGCGATTCTTCGCGGACTCAAGGAGAGATACGAGGTATTCCACGGCGTAAAGATACACGACGGCGCGCTTATATCCGCCGCGACTCTTTCGCACAGATATATTTCTGACAGATTCTTACCCGATAAGGCGATAGATCTTGTTGACGAGGCGTGCGCCTTGATTAAGACCGAGATGAATTCAATGCCTACCGAGATGGACGAGATTTCGCGTAAGATAATGCAGCTCGAGATTGAGGAAGCCGCATTGAAAAAGGAAAAGGATAAGCTTTCCCAAGAAAGACTTGGCGCGATACAATCGGAATTATCCGAGCTCCGAGAGGACTTCGGCGCGATGAAGCTTCGCCTTGAGGCGGAAAAGGCAACGATAGCCGATGCGCAGAAGATACGCGAGCAAATAGACGAGGTATCCCGAGAGATCGAGATTGCCGAGGGCAGATACGATCTTAACCGTGCGGCAGAGCTCAAATACGGTAAGCTCCCCGAACTTCAGAAAAAGCTTGCGGAAGCGGAGAAAAATGAAAGTGAGAGAGAAGCGACGCTACTCCGCGATGCGGTTACCGATGATGAGATAGCAAAGATAGTTTCGAGATGGACGGGTATACCCGTGTCAAAGCTTGTCGAGGGAGAGCGGGAAAAGCTTCTCACGATGGAAGCAATACTTCATAGACGAGTAATAGGTCAGAACGAAGGTGTAACCAAGGTTTCCGAGGCTATTCTCAGGTCAAGAGCGGGAATACGCGACCCGAAGCGTCCCATCGGCTCGTTTATGTTCTTAGGTCCTACGGGTGTTGGTAAAACAGAGCTTGCGAAGGCTCTTGCCGAGGCGCTCTTTGACGATGAAAGAAACATCGTAAGAATAGATATGTCCGAGTATATGGAAAAGTACTCCGTATCGCGACTTATCGGAGCTCCTCCCGGTTATATCGGTTATGATGAAGGCGGTCAGCTTACCGAGGCGGTACGCCGTAAGCCCTACTCCGTGGTGCTTTTTGACGAGATTGAGAAGGCTCATCCCGACGTATTCAACGTACTTCTTCAGGTGCTTGACGACGGAAGAATCACCGATAGCCAGGGCAGGGTGGTAGACTTTAAAAACACTATCATAATTATGACGAGCAACCTCGGCTCGGATATTATACTCGAGGGTATCTCGGACTCGGGAGAGCTTTCGGATGAGGTATGCTCCTCGGTTGATATGCTGCTTCGCCGCTCCTTCCGTCCCGAGTTCTTGAACAGACTCGATGAAATTATCTACTTCAAGCCGCTTTCTGCTTCCGATGTGAGAAATATACTTGATCTCGTACTCGAAGCGCTTGATAAAAGGCTCTCCGAGCAGCGCATTTCTGTTTCGCTTACGGAAAGCGCTAAGGATTATATAGTGTCCTCCGCATATGATAAGCTTTACGGCGCAAGACCGCTTAAGCGCTTCGTCCAGTCAAGAGTTGAAACGCTTGTTGCTAAGAAGATAATTGCCGAGGATATTGCTCCCGACAGTGAGATCGTTATAGACTATGACGGAAGTATTTTAACTGCAAATATAAAGTGATTATGTAAATAATTATTTTCATATTAAAGCAGAAAGAGCAAGAGTAAAAGGAATTTGTCCTTCTATTCTTGCTCTGTTTTTTTCTGTCGATATATTCACTTTCGTGAAATATGTTCACGAAAGATGAACTCGATATGTTCTCTTGCGAGAACTCGATATATTGCCGATTTGGCAAATATATTGCCAAAATCATGGCAATTCGATATGAGATAAATCCCTCTCGCTTTTGACATATCTCGCCTTTGGCGAGAAATGCAAAAGCATATCGAGCCGTAGGCATATCGAGTTGCGTTAGCAACATATCGAAAATCCCGTTAGGGATTTATCTCGATGCGTGTTCTCCGTTAAGGATAACACGCTAAACCTTGCTATCTTTTTTGTTTAGGTTTTAAATTAAAAAAACTATATTTATTCGCAAACAAGAGTAAGAGATCCTATATAAACATTATGGTTATCGTCACCGAATGCCGAATAGTATTCGTCGTACTCAAGCTCGCAGGACTTGTTTTCATATATCATCAGAACGTCTTTGTTTGGGTATGTAAGGGTAACGTAATTCCCAAGGTGATTGTTTTTCACTTCACTTAAAATAAAGCTGCCGTCCTCCTGATCGTGCAGAAGAAACCTATGGGGCGTGTCGAGTATTTCCTCTTTTTCATCAAAAACATCCTCGAGCGTTACCTCTCCCGAGTTATAAAAGGTGTAAATGTATTTTAAATGAAGATAATACTTTTTCATTTTTCTCTCCGATTTTCCGTTTTGATTATTTTACCACTCTATCTTGCTTAAGTCAATAGATGAGTACGTAAAACTATGTTTTTTTCTCTTTTGTATTGACTCTCCTTTTTCTTTGTGCTAAAATCACCTTGTATAATAAATTATCGAGGTGATTATTTATGCGTTTGACACTTGATCAGATTAAAAGCATTACCGTCGGTGCTGTTGCCGTGGAGCAACGGGATGACGGAATTCATTTTATGAAATGCACGGAGGGACAGACGGCTGCGTGGTATAAGATGTCAGGTATACTCGGTGATCGCTCACTCAGTACTACCGGAATTCGACTTGATTTTATTACAAATTCGAAAAGCTTTTCGTTCGGAAGTTCGTCGGGAGCGAAATATGAGCTTCTCATCGACTCGCAGCAAAGATTTGTGATAGTTCCGACCGAAGCGGGTACTCATAAGATAGATTATTCGGTAAATCTTACGAATGCTCGTTTCGAGCAGAAGGATGAATATAGGGTGACCCTCGTGTTTCCGAGCCATGGTTCTCCCGGTGTTATTACGCACGTAGAGCTTGACGACTGCTCTTACGTGAAGCCATGCGAGTATTCGACGAAGATGCTCTTTATAGGCGATTCCATAACTCAGGGGCACAACAGCGGTTATGACTCTCTTTCGTACGCATACCGCGTTTCCGCTCATTTCAATGCGAATAGCGTTATTAATGGCATCGGCGGTGCTTATTTCGAGGAAACGACGTTTGAAAAGATAGATTTCGATCCCGACATAGTAATAGTTGCTTACGGAACGAATGATTGGGGCAGATGCGGTAACGATCCCGAGAAGATTCTAGCCCACGCGTGCGGTTATATGGATCTAATAAAGGATGCATATTTTGATAAGCGTGTATTCGTGATTTCTCCCATATGGAGATGCGTTGATGCGACGGGTGAATCTATGCCCGCGCTCTTTGACGAGTGCAGACGGCGTATAGAGAGCGAAGCTCGCGCGAGAGGATTTTTTGCGGTGGACGGATTGTCTTTAGTCCCACCCGTGCGCGAATTTTTCGCTGACAGACATCTTCATCCAAATGCTATAGGATTCTCGTTTTACGCCGAAAATCTTATAAAAGCTATAGAAGAAAACTTGTAATAAATAACCAAGGAGAATTTTAAAATGGAGAAGAAAATAACACTTACAGCTCATAGAGGATACAGACAGAAGTATCCCGAGAACACAATGATAGCCTTTAGAAAAGCACTTGAGCTTGATATTGACTCGATAGAGATGGACGTTCATATGACTAAGGATTACAGAATAGTCGTATGCCACGATGCGGAGATAAAAAGAACTACCGATAGGAGCGGACTTATTTATCACATGACTCTTGATCAGGTGAGAGAAGCCGATGCGGGAATAAAGTTCGGAGAGGAATTCAAGGGAGAAAAAATCCCGACGCTTGATGAATTTCTTGAGCTTATGGCGACCCGCCCCGATATCAAGGTTTTGCTTGAGCTTAAGGATTATCCCGAGGAAATAGGAGATTTCGCATATGCATCCGCAGGAGAAACTCTCCGTCTTTGTCGTGAGTACGGAGTTTTCGGTAAGGAAAGACTTACCATAATAACTTTCTCTGCGGGACTGTGCGCCTGGCTCAGAACAAGATATACAAAGGATGACTTTTCGATACACGGTTTCTATCCCAAAACAGTTATGAGAGGCTGGGATAAGGACGATCCTTATAAATATTATGACGAGGTCTGCATCTTCGCACGCGGACAAAAATCCCGTGAAGGTATGCCTCAGCCTCAGCCCGAATCTCCCGTTGAAGCAAAGGAGCGATTTGACGAATTCAGACTTATGGGTATCAAGCCCTGCGTTTACTTCAACTGGAATACGAATGAAGAGGATTATAAGCTCGCGCTCGAGAGAGGAGCTATTGGCTTCACCTGCGACGATGCAAAGACCTGCGGTGAGATACTCGATAGGCTCGGCGCAAGAAAGCTTAAATAAAAATACTGTCGCTCTTTTTAAAGAGTTGATACAAGGGGCTGGCGCATTTAGGCGCAACCGAAAATGACAAAAAACGACATAAAGAAGCTCTAAAATCAACAAATGAGCTAAGAATATGTGTTATAAGGTTGAAATTCTACGAATTTCTCCATCAAATTAAAGTCATTTTCTA
>JAFQPR010000067.1 GCA_017411605.1 Clostridia bacterium
AAGCTCTAACGGCTCTACGTCTCAGGGCTCCGTTTGCGGTTCTACTCTCGCTCTTATGGATGCGGGTGTTCCGATCAAGGCTCCCGTTGCGGGTATCTCCTGCGGACTTATCACCGCTGAGGACGGTTCTTGGGATACTATGATAGATATCCAGGGACTTGAGGACTTCTACGGCGATATGGACTTCAAGGTTGCAGGTACTCACAAGGGTATCACCTCAATTCAGATGGACCTTAAGGTAGACGGTCTTACTCCCGAGATCATCAAGCGCGCTCTTGAAACTACTCACCAGGGTAGAGACGAGATTATCGATAAGGTAATTCTTAAGGCTATCGCTAAGCCTCGCGAGGAGGTAAGCGCATATGCTCCCAAGATGATCACGATGCACATCAATCCCGATAAGATCCGCGAGGTTATCGGTAGCGGCGGAAAGGTTATTCAGAAGATCGTTGCTGATACCGGCGCTAAGATCGATATCAACGATGACGGAACAGTATTTATCGCAGCAGTTAACCGTGACAGCGCTGATATGGCTAAGTCCATTATCGATGCTATCGTATTCGAGCCCGTTGTTGGCGAAACCTACGATGCCGTTGTTACGAGAATCATTCCTATCGGCGCTTTCGTTGAGTATGCTCCCGGTAAGGAAGGCATGGTACACATCTCCAAGCTTCAGAAGGAAAGAACCGAGAAGGTTGAGGACGTTGTTAGCGTTGGCGATGCTGTTCGCGTTAAGTATCTCGGTACTGACGAGAAGGGCAGACAGAACCTCTCCATGCGTGATGCTGCTCCCAAAGAGTAAACAATAGTTTATAAAATGATATAAAAAGAAGCTATTCTTCGGTTGAATTGCCGAGCGTAGCTTCTTTTCTTTTTTGGTACTGTAATGTCAAAATAGCTATATTATCGCGATATCTTTTTATGCATAGCCGTCCTAGGAGAGGATATGCTGTTTTTATGTTATAATTCTACACGCTTGTGCATTTTGAATAAAATTTCGACATCTTTTTTTAATCATCGTTAAAGCCCAAATTTCCGAATTGAACTTGACTATTTTTTTATAAAATGCTATAATGCTTTTTGGGTAATAATACCGATATTCTCAGAAAGGATAGATAGGTTTATCCTGTCTTTGAGGTTAAAAAAATGACTAAGCTTGATAATAAAGAAGCAATTAAGGAAGAAACCGAAAGGCTCGCGCGGGCGTTTCTTTCTCTTTCGGATATAGATGAATGCCGCGCTTTTTTTGGAGATCTTTTTACTGCAAAGGAGATAGAGGAGCTTTCGTCAAGGCTTGAGGTTGCAAGGCTCTTGAAGCTCGGTGTGAACTATATCGAGATCGCTGCTAAAACGGGCGCATCGACCGCTACTATCAGCCGAGTATCGAAATGCCTTTCGGGCTCTCGCGGCGGATACAGAATGGTGCTGGCAAGAATTGAGGATGAAGCAGACTCCGATGGAGATAGCTACATTCGTACGGATACGCTATCTCAGGATGAGGCTGATGCTATTCGCGCGGTCATAGCCTGCTTCAGATCGAAAAAGTAACTCTGCGTTTTATGGGAGCTGCGCTCGGGATTTATAAAAAACGGCGCATCGCTTACACGGGAAGCGTTAGCTGATATTCCGAATATAAAAGGGGCACTGTGCATTGTTCACAATGTCCCTTGTTTTTATTCTGTTATGCATAAAGACAAAAGCCTATATTATTTCTTTTGGAAAGCTATGCGCCATACTATGGTTAGAATAGGTCTTATTTCCCGTCACGTCAGCAAGGATTTCGATAAACGGGGGGTACTTTATCTCCTCGTTTTCGTATTCAAGCTCTATTTCCATAATGCAGCTCTTTTCCCATCCGTCGTAAAAATCAAGCTCGAATACCTTGCCCGAAAATTCAAACGTTCTGCGAACTTTATATAACGGAGATGCGCCGCGCTCGATGTTTTTCGAAAGAGCCTCGTACTCTTTGGCGGTAATAGTCCTTTCATCCTCGGTAGAGGACATTCTTGATATACGCACCTTCTTGTTTTCGGTATAGATGACCTCCCCCGTCGAATACTCACGGCGTCTTACTCTGTGAGTGGCATTCTCGTTTTCGAGATATATTTGAGTAATTTTGCTCTCGGTATAACCCGTCATTTCCCGAATGACGGACAGCTCGGGCTTCTTAATTATATATTTATATTCGGTTTCGATATTCATTTTGACCTCACCAAAAAATAATCTTTTATATATTTTAGCATAAAAAGATACTATTTTCAAGTTTAGGTATGATTTTAGCCGTTTTTTATAAAATAAATATTGACTTGACGGCAAATTTATGGTAAAATAACTGTTAGTAAAGATACGGTGTCGCTTTTTGCACCAAACAAAAAAACTTTCGGAGGCCATTATGGAAGATATAAAGAATCAGAACGACGAAGTAAAAGAGGTCGTCGAGTCCGAGGACGTTGTTGAGGTTGCTCTCGCGGAATCTGCGGAGGATGCTGCTGTGTCCGAGGGTATGGAATATACAGAGGCTGAGCTTTCGGGTCTTACCGATAAGCAGAAAAAAAGAAGAGAGATCTTTGACAAGATAACTACGGGTCTTCTTATTGCGCTCCTTTGTACGCCTGTCGCTATCATTATATACATATTCCTTTGGTTCATACTCAGAGGTTAATTGAGTTTTTTATTCAAAAACGGAGAAGCTTCATTTCGGCTTCTCCGTTTTTGTCGTATGTAATGCTTTATTCAAAGAATTATTTATGATATTTTTTGCCCGCGATAATGGTGAAGGAGCGGTACAACGCTTCCATAAGAATTACCCGCATAAGCTGATGCGGGAAGGTCATCTTCGATACCGAAAGGCGTAGAGCGCACTCGCTTTTGACCTTCTCCGACAGACCGTGAGATGAGCCGATAACAAGAGATATTTTACCGCTCCTGTCCGATGCGCTTCTGATTATGTCCGCGAGCGCGGGGGAGTCGAACTGCTTGCCCTCAACGCAAAGCGCGATCTTATAGGAGTCGACGGGCATAGCCGTAAGGATCTTTTCTGCCTCGCTGTCAAGCGCGCGAGCTATTTCCGAGGGGGAATCCTCGTTCTTTATCATGGCCTCTTTAATATTAACTTCATCGACTCTTGCATACTGCGAGAGTCTTTTTTTATATTCCGAAACGGCATCCTTAAGGTAGTCCTCCTTAAGTGTACCTACGGATATCAATGTCAACTGTATCATCTTTTTATCCTCGCGAGTCGCGTTATTCCCGAGGCAAGCGCATCGCAGAGCGCATCAACGTCGGACATCTCATTTCTGTGAGAGAAGCTTATTCTGAGAGAGGAGTCTGCCTCTGCGGGCGTTCTACCGTAGGCTATCAGCGCTGAGGATACGGCGCTTGTGTTAGATGAGCAGGCAGAGCCGCTTGAAACGTAAATACCCGCCGCTGAGAGATAATGAAGCATAGTTTCACTCTTGATGTTCGGCAGAGTAATATTAAGAATATGAGGCGCGTGGCTTTCGGGGTTTGTGATACTGATAGAAGAGAGTGCTTCCGTTGAAGTGAGCCTTTCAATAAGATAGCTTCTGAGCGCCGAGAGCTTTTCGTAGCGAGAGGTGAGATTTGCAAAGCCTATTCTTACCGCTTCTCCGAATGCCGCTACGGCAGGCACGTTCTCCGTACCCGATCTGAGTCCCATCTCCTGACCGCCTCCCATAATTATAGGCGAGAGTCCCCGCGCTTTGATTATAGCGGGGTCGATGATAAGAGCGCCCATACCCTTAGGGCCTTCTATTTTATGAGAGGATATAGTTATCATATCGGCACCCGAACCTCGCTTTGTGAAGGGAAGCTTCAAATAGCTCTGAGTTGCGTCGATATGCAGATATGCGTCGGGGCAGCTATCTGCCATAAGCCGCTTAACAGAAGCCGTATCGTAGAGCGCTCCCGTTTCGTTGTTAACCATCATAACGGTCACGAGAATAACGTCATTCGTAAGCTCTGCTTTTAACTGCTCAAGGTCAATAGCGCCACCCCGTGTGGAGATATTAACGACCTTGTACCCAAGCTCGCGAAGCTTAGTTAAGGGAGATGATACCGAGGCGTGCTCTCCGTCGGTGGTGATGATCTTAGCGCCCCGTCTGTACCTTTCCTTAGCAAATGCCCGTCCGAGGATCGCAAGGTTATTTGCCTCGCTTCCCGATGCGGTAAATACAACACGGGATGCGGCGTCCTTGACCGATAAGAGAATCTCGCGCCGCGCCGCGTCAAGCAGCTTTTCCGCATCAAGACCCATAGCGTGCAGGGAAGAGGGATTGCCGTAGTCGCTCTCGGAAACCTCTACGTATTTTTTCAGCGCCTCGGGGCATATCTTTGTCGTTGCGCTGTTATCAAGATAAATACTCATTAAAATTCTACCTTTTCGGTAATTTTCATTATAGTGTCAATATGCTTTGCGTAGTTTTCTTCGGTTGCGGTATAGGTGAAAACAAATCCGTTGAAGAGCATTACTCCGCACACCTGATAGACGTGATATTTTGTATTATTGTAAACAAAAGTGTACTCATACGATGCTGCAGACCTTGCATTGCCGAGAGAAGTAACTTGGTTTACCGATATTTCCGTGATCTCTGAAGCTACCGCTTCAAGCTCCTTTTTTCGTATCTCCCAGTATTCGCCGACGGCAACGCCGTTGTTGACCGCGCGGGAGAGCGTTACGTTCGAGCCGTCGGGAAGCGACGCTACCGTCATACCGCTTTCGTGCTTTACCTCAAATTCCTCGGGGAGGTAGAGCGCGTATTTAACAACGCTCTTGTCGGAAACGAGCATATATCCGTCCTTATCCTTCGGGTACTCGGCGGTCTCTTTGTCACCGACCTTCGTAACGTACTTGAAGTTCGATATAACCTCGTTTATTTTTTCTGCGTAAAAGTCATACTGAGTTTTGTCGTCCGACGAAATATTTTCAAGTACCGCGTTGAAGGTGAAGATACCGAATCTGTCACCGTATTTTGCGAATATCTGCATCGTGCGGAATTTATGCTCTGTGTACTCGTGCTCGAATATGTATTTTCTTGATTCCTCGGCATTACCTAAGCGGACTTCGCCACCGCGGGTGACAACCGTGGGAGGTGTGGGGAATTCCTTTAAGCTCTCGTCAAAATACTCGTCCAGTGTTCCGCTTGGCATTGGTACTTCAACGTAGGAGATAGAGCTCGTATCAACGTTCGAGGCGTAAGCCGAGCTGACCTCTCCGTAGTTTGCTACCGTCCATTCCTCGGGGGCGTACATATAGTATCCGTATTTTTCTCCGCCTCGGACGAGCTGCATTCCGTCGGGAATACCGTCGTCCTTCTTTCCGCAACCCACAAGTGTGAGCAGTGTTGAAAGTAAGAGTGCTAATGCTAAAAGTTTTTTCATTTTCCTTGTCCTTTTTATAATGGTTATAGTAAGTCGAAATAGCATGATTTCACGCTATTTCGACACAATATTTTTGATATTGTGCCAAATTTTTTTATAAAAATTTGGACTAACCCATTGCAATGAATGTAGAGCATAATTAAATTCTTTGAAATTTAATTATGCAAAAGCCGATAAAATCGGCTTGTCGAAACGAAAATAGTCGTTTCGACATTCTATAATCATTATTGTGTTAATTCGTAGACCGCAGACTCAAAGTCACGTCCGCGCTCCTCGAAATTTTTATATTTATCAAAGCTTGTTCCCGCAGGGGAGAGTATGACCGTACCGCGCCCCGCGAGAAATGACGCCGCGAGCCTCACGGCATCCCGCATTGAGTTTGCGCGTGCGTAGCTGTAATTATCATTTTTGCCTTTTATTAATTCCTCTATCTCATCGCCGACGTCACCCATAAGCACGGCTCCGACGGTAAGAGTCGGGAGCTCATTTGCAAGCATATCCGCAGAGAGTCCTTTGCCCCTGCCGCAGAGTATAACGGCAACTCTGCCATCTATGGCTCCGAGCGTTTTTAGAGTTCTCTCGGGAGATGAGTCGATTGAAGAATTTATATAGGATATGCCGCCCCGCTTTGCGATTAATTGCGCCCTGTGCGCAAGTCCGCCAAAGGAGTTAAGCACATTTTCGGTAGCCTCCGGCGCGGTTAAACCGAGCGTTGCCGCCGCCGCGAGCAGATAGTTGCGTATATTGTAATTCTCGCGTCTTTGAGCGCCGTCGATGCTGAAATAAGGCTTGCCGTTGAGATAGACCGCGCTATCCTTTACCGTAAGATAGTTTTCGGCGCGCACTGCCCGTGAGAGCTCACCGTAGGATAATTCAAGACTCGTCACGGCAAAAAGCTCGGCGCGCTTTGCCGCTTCCGCTATCAGCTTGCTGTCATAATCAAGCACGAGCCTCTCGGTATTCGGTATTATGTTTTCCTTTGCCGAAACGTATTCTTCAAGTGATTTGTGCCAATTGAGGTGATTTGGGGTTACGTTCGTTATAACTGCGGCGTAGCTTTTCGGTTTCATATATGAGAGCTGAAAGCTTGAGAGCTCGGCGACTACGTCGCAAGCCTTGCCGATAAGGGACGAAAGACTGACTCCGTAATTTCCCGCGGGCACAGCATCTATACCCGATGCCCGAAGCAGCTCGGAGATAAGATACGTCGTGGTGCTTTTACCGTCAGAGCCCGTAACCGCGAAAACTCTGTTTTTTGCAAGAGAAAAGAAAAGCTCCGCGTCGGAGAAGAGAAGCGTGCCGCGCTTTTCTGCTATTATCAGCTCGGCTCTGTCCCGCCGTACAGACGGGGAGAGAAAAATAACATCCTCGTCAATATCCGACAGCGCTCCGCTTCCGATAAAACTTCTGTGACAAAAAATGTCGGTTGATATATTTTTATCCGACCTCAGTGTCAGCTCGAAATTAAGGTTCTTTTCTTTAAGGTATCCAAGAACTCCGAGATTTGATTTTCCAAGACCGAAAAGTCCTATTTTGAGCGTCTTTTCTTTGCTTTTCCGAAAAAGAGGATTTGTCATAAAAAACCTTCCGCAAACAGTATACTATTATATTATAAATTTTTCAATATAAAGTTTCTAAAGTTTACAAAAGTTTAAAAGGCGCGTTGTTGCTTCCTTTCACGGAAGAAGTATAGATGAAAGAGGCATCGGGGGGGCTTGCGCTGTCAAATAAGGGCGAAGCTCATTTCGTACTCTTGGATACGGTAGCGGTATCTTTTTGGTCGAGGCATATCTCTTTGTACGTTTTCTTCATATAAGCGCGGTTCAGCACGAATTTCTCTCCGTGCTCGAGAACGTCGAGAAAGACCTTTTCCACAAAAGCCTTCGTTCTTGCGTTGCCCGGGGCGCGGCAGCCGTATCTGTTCCAATGCTCGAGGGGCAGAGATGTATTGTAGTTCTTTCCCGCGTACGTTCGCGTCGCCGCAAGCTTATCGCAAACGCACTCGACGGCATACTTATACGGTATCATAGGATGCTCGGAGCAGTCCTGATCAAACCAATACTCTATGTGATGCTTGTTTCTGCCCTTATGATGAAGCCATGCGCGGCTGATGCCTTGCTCGCGTCTTGCAACGCCGACGGGCGATCTTGTTCCCTGATAATATCTTACACTCTCGAAAAACTCCGCAGGGGAGAACTTCGATAGATCGTGAACTAAGCCTCGGTAGGGCAATCCGCATTTTACGCAATTTATAAAAACTCTGTGCTTATGCCGAAGCACGAGCGCGGTATGTAAGAATATGTTTTTGAATTTGATTTTCATTTTCCGATCCATACTAAAATATTTATATATATATTTTACAACAAATAAAATGCCGTGTCAAGCATAAAGACGGCGATATGCGCGCACTTTTTTTAAAAAAAGAGCCGTGATTTTGAAGTATTGCAGTGCGACTTTATGAAAAACGACCAAAAGCTCAGTCAAAAGCAAAAGAGCAAAATGACTATATAAATCAAATACTTTTTCTTTGATTAATACCATTTTAAAGAAAAAACTCGGGTAAACTCGGGAAAAGATGAAAATTATACTTTTCTGGGGTTCATAACAGTTACAATCTTTGATTTTTAACATTTTTTCATAGATTTTGCCTCTCACGGCGAAAAGTTAATGAAATCTCTTGAAAAAAAGATTTATATGTGTTAAAATATATTCGGTATGCTTTTAAATAATAAATAAATATTAAGGAGTACATAAAATGAAAGAATTTTTAGGAGCAGATTTCCTTCTCGACACCCCCGCGGCTCGCGAGCTTTACTACGGATATGCCGAGAAGATGCCTATTTACGATTTCCATTGCCACCTCAATCCCAAGGAGATATACGAGGATAAGCAGTATAGAAGCCTTACCGAGGTATGGCTTGGCGGCGACCACTACAAGTGGCGTCTTCTCCGTCAGTTCGGCATTCCCGAGAATGAGATAACGGGTGATGCGTCAGACGAGGTTAAGTTTGCCGCATATGCAAAAACTATGCCTTACGCAATAGGCAACCCCATTTATTCCTGGACTCACCTTGAGCTTCGCCGCTTCTTCGGCATCGAGGATGTTCTCACTCCCGAAACTGCGGATAAGATTTACGCAGAAGCAAACGCAAAGCTCGGCGAGCTTACTGCAAGAAAGCTCATAAAGATGTCGAACGTTCGCGGCCTTTGCACGACGGACGACCCCGTTGATACTCTTGAATATCATATCCTTCTTAAGGAGGATGATAGCTTTGACGTGGTAGTACGTCCTTCCTTCCGTCCCGACAAGGGTATGAAGATAGACCAGGCGACCTTCCTTCCCTGGATAGCAGAGCTCGGTAGGGTCGTAGGTTATCCTATTGACAGCTTTGCAACCCTCAAGAAGGCCCTTCTCCAGAGAGCGTACTTCTTTGATGAGGTAGGATGCGTATGCTCCGACCACGGTCTTGATACCTTTGAGTATCTTCCTTCTACTCCCGCCGAGTGCGAGGCTATCTTCGCTAAGGCTCTTGCGGGCGAGAAGCTTACCTCCGACGAGGTAGAGAAGTATAAGGGCGCGCTCCTTATCGCTCTCGGTAAGATATATAACGAGCTCGGTTGGGTGCAGCAGTATCACATCGGCGCGCTCAGAAACAACTCCGAGCGTTGCTTCAAGGCTCTCGGTCCCGATACGGGATACGATGCTATAAACGACCAGAACTTTGCTCCTAAGCTCTCCGCAGTTCTCAACGAGCTTGATAAGACGGGTGAGCTTCCGAAGACTGTTCTTTACTGCCTCAACCCGCGTGACAATGAAACTCTCGCGGCTCTTATGAACTGCTTCCAGGGCGGAATGCCCGGCAAGATCCAGTTCGGCTCGGGCTGGTGGTTCAACGATCAGAAGGACGGAATGCAGAAGCAGATGGAGGCTCTTATGCAGGTAGGTCTTATTTCTCAGTTCGTGGGAATGCTTACCGATAGCCGCAGCTTCCTCTCCTATACGCGCCACGAATATTTCAGAAGAATACTCTGCTCGAAGCTCGGCGCTCTCATTGAGGGCGGTGAGTATCCTTACGATATCGAGTTTGTCGGTAAGATAGTTGAGGATATCTGCTATAACAACGCCGCTCGTTACTTCTCAAAATAAGAGCTTTATGCAGACGGAAACAATAAATGAGGAAAAGCCGCAAAAGAAGACGGCTGCCAAAACCTCAAAAAAGGAAAAAAGAGGCCTGAAGTATTGGTGTATGCTGAATCTCGGCATACTGATGCTTGCCGTAGGTATTTACTTCTTCAAAGCGCCGAACGGATTTGCAACGGGCGGCGTCAGCGGTCTGTCCATAGTTATATCGAAGCTTTTTCCCGCGCTCTCGCAGGCAACCGTTATGCTTGTTATCAACGTTATTTTGCTCGTTGTGGGGTGGCTGATACTCGGCAGGGAATGCGGTATTATGACGGTGTTCTGCTCGGTGCTCCTTTCACTTGAAAACCTTCTTCTTGAAACCTTCATACCGATTAGCGCGCCACTTACGGCATACCCCTTGATGGAGCTCGTTTATGCTGTCCTGCTTACGGGTATCGGCTCTGCTATGATATTCAAATGCAAGGCGTCGTCGGGCGGTACGGATATCGTTGCGCTCATCTTGAAAAAGTATACCCATATGGACGTGGGTAAGGCTCTTCTTGTGTCCGACGCTGTTATTGCCGCATCGACATTCTTCGTTTACGGCGACGTAACTATAGGTCTGTTCTCGGTGCTCGGTCTTTTCGCCAAGGTCTTTATCGTCGACGATATTCTTGACTCAATCAATATGTGCAAGGCATTCACGATAATAACGACGAAGGCAAAGGAGATAGACGATTATATTATGCGCGAGCTTAATCACAGCGCGACGGTCATCAGCGCTAAGGGCGCTTATACGGGTGAGGAAAGGGAAATGATCACCACCGTTTGCAGGAGAAGCGAAGCGTTAAAGCTCCGTATAAAGGTCAAGGAGATAGACCCTCACGCGTTTATTATCATCACCAAAACAAGTGAGATAATGGGCAAGGGATTCCGCGATAATCTTAATTGATTTTGAAGCTTTTTTAAACAATAGTTTACAAAATAAGCAAAAGGGGCTGTCGTATTTAGGCATAACCGAATAAAAAACAGGGGTATTGTGAAATAAACACAGTACCCCTTTAATAGTAAGCACAAATTTGAGGAAATCAAGGTCGAAAACCTATGGTTTTCCTCGTTTTTATTAATGTTTTTTATTCTACCGC
>JAFQPR010000068.1 GCA_017411605.1 Clostridia bacterium
GGGCAAGGGGATTTTGAGGGAAAATCTTCGTTTTTCACTCCGAAGGCGTACAAGTGTACGTCGAGAGGGTGAAAACGGAGATAGAAAATGACTTTGGTAAAAAAGGAGAAATTCGCAGAATTTCAACCTTGATTCTTTTTTAAAGCAGATATAGTGATGGCTACGAATAGTGCCGATAAAAAACGGACACGTCATTTTCGGTTGCACCAAAATACACAGCCCCAAAAAGGAACTGATATGATACATTCCATTCTTATTATAGGTCAGTCAAATATGGCGGGAAGAGGTCTTCTCGCAGAGGCGAAGCCGCTTAGCAATATGGGCGGCAGACTCAAGGTTTTGCGCAACGGCAGGTGGCAGAATATCTACCGCCCCGTCAATCCCGACAGACCGTTTTCGGGTACTTGCCTCGCGGAGAGCTTTGCGGCAAAATACGCCGAGGACCACGAAGGCGTTCAGGTTGGAATCATACCCTGCGCCGACGGCGGCACGTCGCTGAATCAATGGCGCGAGGGAGGTCTGCTCTTTGACCACGCGGTCTATATGGCAAGGCTCGCTATGCGTACGTCAAACCTCGCGGCTATACTCTGGCATCAGGGTGAGGCGGATTGCGCTCCAGACCTTAATTGCCACTACCTCGAGAAGCTAACGGCTATTATGACGGCGCTTCGCCGCGAGCTTTCGGCTGAGGATATTCCGATTATCGTCGGCGGACTCGGCGACTTCCTTAAGGATAGGCTTGAGAGCCCGAATCTCGCGTATTACGGCAAGGTCAACGAGGCGCTTCGCGAGTTTGCCGACTTGGCGCACAGATGCGCGTACGTTTCCGCCGAGGGACTTACCTCAAACCCCGATAATCTACACTTCTCAGCCGAGGGACTTTACGAGTTCGGCTTGCGCTATTACGAGGCGTTCCGCGCGGTTGAGGATACCGAGAGAGTCTTTGCGGAAAAGGTCGATATGGATGCGGCGTATCGCACGGCAATGGAAGAGCTCTAATAACAATAGATTTTTCAGCCGGAGAAGGCTGATAATGAGGTTTTGACACCTCATCCACCGCAAGCGGTCCCCCTTCTCCCGCTGGAGAAGGCTGATAAGGAGGTAATACTATGATAAAAATACTTGAATATAATCTTAGGGGTAAGCTCCCCGACCCGTTTGTTTTTGAGAACGGCGAGAGGCTTAAGGATAAATCCGATTGGGAGAAGCGTAAGCGCGAGATATACAAAAGCGCTATCGACCTTCAGTACGGCGGAGCCGTTCCCGAGCCCGAATACTTTGACGTTGAGCCTGTTTACATAAACAAAGGCAATCCTTCCGTTTACAGAATAACGGCGGGCAAGATAGGAAATACGGTAAGCTTTGATATCACCGTTTTTAAGGCGGAGCGTGGAAAGGCTTTGCCCACCGTTATCTCGGGTGACGGTTGCTTCGGCTATGCGTATAAATCCGAGTACGTGAATACCTTCCTTGATCACGGTATAAACTTCGTTATCTTCAACCGCACCGACCTTATGCCCGATATCGCAAGGTATAATCTTAATACTCCCGAAAAGGAAAGCGGTGAATATAAGCTCGCAGAGAGCATAATCTCCGACTACGAAAAGGGTATTCGCCGCGGTGAGCTTGCGAGAATATATCCGAATATGAAATTCAGCGCAATATCCGCTTGGGCGTGGGGTTACTCGCGCGCTGTTGACGCGCTTGAGAGGCTCGGCTTTGCCGATATGGATTGCATTGCCTTTACGGGTCACTCGAGGGGAGCTAAGACCGCTATGCTTGCGGGAGCGCTTGATGAGCGCGCGGCGATAGTCAATCCGAATGCCGCTTGCGCGGGCGGCTGCAGCTGCTACAGACTCGTTATAAAGGCTATAAAAGAGGACGGCGTTACCGAGGCTACGAGCGAGCCGCTCTCAAATATATTCCACCACTTCCCGCTCTGGCTCGGCGAGGGTATGAGAGAGTATATCGACAGAGAGGAAAATCTCCCATTCGACTCGCATTATCTTAAGGCTATGGTAGCTCCGAGAGTTCTCTTCGTTTCCGAGGCGGGCAGCGATATTATGGCAAACCCCGTCGGCTCCTGGCAGACCACGATGGGCGCACTGGAGGTGTATAAATTCCTCGGCGCCGAGGATAAGCTCCTCTGGTATATGCGTGACGGTGATCACAGTCAGAATCTCGAGGATATAGGTCAGCTCGTAAACGTTATAAGAAATTATAAGTACGGCGAGCCGCTTAACGGTAAATACTTTAAAACAAAATTCGAGGACGTGCCGCTCGCTTTCGATTGGCGCGCTCCCGAAAGTAAATAAATACGCGAATATGTAAACTGTTAATTGCAAAATTGCACTAAATTCACGAAAGTGAATACATCGACAGAAGAAAAAACGAGAGCAAGAACAGAAGGATTATGTGCTTCCTTTTATTCTTGCTCTTCCTGCTTGTTCAGGGTGTCACGTATAAGGGCTTGGGCTCGGCCTTTTTGCACACGACCTTGCACGCAAGGGCAAACATCGTTGGGGCTGTCTCATTAAGAATTCAGGCATATCAATGATAAATCGGTAAAGCACGGTTGTAATTACACGATTTGCGAATTCTTAATGAGATCAGAACCTTGGGGCGAACGGATTTAGAGCAGAAAGCGTCGTTCGTGACCGAA
>JAFQPR010000069.1 GCA_017411605.1 Clostridia bacterium
ATGGCAAAATCATTCCCGTGTTTTTTCTGAGCCGCCGCGACAAAACTACTACGACGCAAAGCATCCTTATTATATAGCACGCGCGGGGCATGGCTTTAAGAGATTACTCCTGAGCTTCTCTCTTAGCTGCGAAGCATGCGCTGCAGTAAACAGGCTTTCCTTCGGTGGGCTTGAAGGGCACCTGGCATTCGCTACCGCACTCTACGCAAACAGCAGAGAACATTTCTCTTGCACCCTTCTGCGCATTCTTCTTTGCAGCGCGGCAATCCTTACATCTGGAAGGCTCATTCTCAAAGCCCTTGGATGCATAGAATTCCTGCTCACCTGCAGTGAACACGAAGTCATTGCCACAATCTTTGCACTTCAATGTCTTGTCCTGGAACATGTTTGTTTTTCCTCACTTAAAATAGGTTTTATTTTTTGCCCTTAGACGGATTCCAACCGACGCCTTTGTAAACAACGCTCTCCCTTAAGCTACTTGGGCATATTAGCTAATAAATATCCGACAGTATGTCACATATCTCACGGCTACCGCGAAGTCTTTTGGAAATACGCCACTTGGCATTATCCACAGATTTCGACGATCGACCCAGGCTCTCGGCTATATCCTTTGTAGAATATCGCTCAAAGCCCATACGGAACACTTCGAACTCAAACTCGGAAAGAAGCCCACGCGCTATTCGCATAACACGCTCACACAAATCTCTCGTTGCAATATACGATTCGAGATCGTGACCGGACGAGATTTTCTCTGCTTCCGAGGTCACGGTGGTATCCTGATTATCCCTGGCATTCTTGCGAAGCATACTTTTCAGCCTGTTGGAAATACACACTCCGGCATAAAGTCCAAAGGTAACACCGTCACATTTTTCGGAATCGTAGGTCATGGCAGCACTGTGCAAAGCAATGCTTGCCTCCTGCATAGCCTCTGATATTTCGCTTTCAGAAAAAGAATATGTAGCAACTCGAGCTCGCAAAAGCGGCGTATACCTCAAAAGAAGCTCCGAGAATGCAGGATCTGCAGATCTACCCTCTCTGACCATCAAGAGAAGCTCTGAAAGCTCAATTTTTTTAAAAGAATCCATATCGACTCCGTACGTTATATAGTACATTATAACTATTAAATTATTTTTTGTCAATACTTTTATTCAAAAAAATTTGTTTTTTTCCCGTAATTTATACAATATTTTTCGAATTATATTGGCGTTTTTGTTTATTTCTACAAAAAGACTTGTTTATTATTGAACAAAATAAGAATTGTGTTCACATTTTGTTTAGTAAAATTATTCGCGCTATAAACGATTTATCACGATATATATTCTATCTTACCTGTCAGACAGAAAAGAATACCCTTATGGACCTGGTCCGGGTTTGCCTCAAAAGTAGATATCATCTTTTCAGCCTGGGCTCTTGAATTAACTACGATAGATACGGAAAACAACTTTCCCTGTCTATCTTTAGCGCCGATAGTGACCTCAAAACGTTTATCTGATAATTCTATTATTTTAGAAGAGAGCGTCGCATTGCTCTTTGACAGCGAAATATATTTTGCAGCCGATTTGATACTCGATTCACGGAACGCGGGATCGAGCCTATCGTAAAGTTCCGATGCTATAAGCCTACCGCTATCGGATATCATATAAAAACGCTCCCCGTCTATTTCGTCAAAAAACAGATGCTCCGAATCGGCGAGCTCGCGAAGGCAGGCTTCGTAATCAAATGTCACTTCCTCAACATTGTCACTGATAATCTTTGACAGCGTCGTATAATCGATCGGATATCTTATATTATCAAGAAGGAATAGAAGAAATATCTTTATATCGGTCAAGCTTTGCAGCTTAAACCCCGTCTTTTTTTTCATATATTACCCCTCTTATGAAGAATATCGGGAGCTGCCTCAAAGCCATGCCCGAGATAGCCCCCGAAAATTATTGAAAATTAATCAAGATAGTCTCTGTAATGCTTCTGCTTCGCATCAGTGAAAACGAAGTTGCCAAATCCGTCAAATTCTATCTTCGAAAGATCACGGCTCACAAACGCAAAGCTCTGGTTGAATACAAGAGGAATGATGCAAGCGGATTCTACAAGCTTTGCTTCCGCAGAGTGGAGAAGCTCGCTTCTCTCAGACTTATTGTCAGCGTTGAATGCATCTTCGATAAGCTTATCATATTCGGGATCTGCATATCCGCCAAAGCTTCCATAGCGCTTACCTATACCGGAATTGTCAAACTCAACGCCGCATCCGCTGAAATTCGTTGCGAATGCGCTGAGCGCGACAAATGCATCGTTTGAATACATCTGCCAATCAACAGCAATTACGTCAAAATTATTCTCACCTCTGGTAGCGTCATTAACCGCGATCTGAAGCTCGGAGTCCTCAAATTTAAGAGTATTTTCACCTGTTATATTGGTTACTACACTATCCTTTACATCCTTCGTAACGGTAAATCCAAGTTTTGCCCATGCGGCAATTGCAATATCCGCGATTGCAATAGATTCTTCGTCATCGTTTACGGTAAGAGCAAACTTCTTTTCAAGACCCGTGAAATCAACACTCTTAAGAAGCTCATTCGCTTCGTCAACTTTAGCGGAAGCGGAAATAAGATTTCCTTTTGCAAACGAGGACTTCTTTTCAACGTCGGAAACCGCAGGAGAAATAAATCCTGTTGCAGCTTTACCGAATACGATTTTATTTATTATCTCGTTACGGTCTATTGCCATGGAAAGCGCCTGCCTTACCTTTACATCGGCAAAGAGCGGATTTTCCATATTAAATACATACGTATACGTGGAAAGATCGTCACTTACCATCGCATTCCCCTTATTTGCCGCTCTTTCCTCAAGAGTCAAGTCGGACATAAAGAATACGGTCTTTTCAGTGATATCTTTATAAGTAAGCTCTTGCTCTCCGTTAACGGGATCAATGAACGAAACGAGTTTACCGGGTCTTACTTCCTTCGTATAATTCTTTACATCAAGCGCCTGGTGATAACCGACGTTACGCGCAAGAGTGAAGGAATTTGCCTTATCATCAAAATTTGCGATACAGAAAGGTCCGTTTGTAACAGCTGTATTCATATTCTCAAACTTTGCCCAATAACCGCTGTTTATCTCGGTTATAACGTCCTGACGGACAGGAGCGGTAGCTACGGAAGCAAGGTTCTTAAGAAGCTGCTTATAATCCGCGCCCTCGCGGTACTTGATAGTTAATTCATAATCTCCGGTCTTTTCAGCACCGATAGTATAGGGAGATACTTCGCCGCACTTGATCTCCCATGCATTCTCTATATCATAAAGGAGAGCTGCCGCGGGATTTGCTTCATTGGGCTCGAGAAGGATGCTACGCCAAGCATAGATGAAATCATCGGGCTTTACAGGTTCTGAATCCGACCAATAGGATTCCTTGAGCGTAATAACGATGGTACGCTCATCCTCATCTACGTCATAATCCTCGGCTGCGCCATCGAGCTTAAGTTTCCCCTTTTCGTTTACAGTAAAGAGCGGATCGTAAAGAAGCGCCATAAGCTGCTCTGCATTACTGTCAACAAAATAATCGGTAGGATCAAGGTCAAAGACTCTCTCACCAAGATATACCGAGATCACAGCTCCATCATCCTTCGGCTCACCGCAAGATGCAAAGCAAAGAATGCAGGATGCGAGAAGCGCAAGGGTAAGAATCAAACAAACAATTCTTTTCATATCTATTTCTTCCTCCGAAATTAATACAAAATATACTTCTTCATTTACACATTTTATCACAAAATACATTTTTTTTCAATCTTTTATTTTATTAAAGAATATTTTTGTTATAATGCACAAATATTTATATTTAAAATTGTGTGTTTTGACAACATCAAAAAACCGATTTAACGATTACAAGGCTAAATTATGGGCAAAAATGGTAATTGAATAAAATATTAATGGAGGAAAATATGGAGAACAAATTTTCGAGTAACGGCGACAAAAGCTTTTTTATCGAATCGGACCTCGCTTGCGAACGCAGAAGGGCGGACGTTTCTCTTCCGGGCGTAGAGTTTACTTGCGAAAAAGCAGGAGCTTTCAGTTGGGAAAGAATAAAAATTTCCAGCGATGAAGGCGCACAGTGCATCGGTAGGCCTATAGGTAATTACAATACTCTTACAATAGAAAAACTGACAGAGCTTGACGAGGAGGATATAGAAGACGCATCAAATGAGATAGCTAAAGAGTTATGTATTATGGTTGATCGACTCGGAATCAAGCCTGACAGACTTCTGATCGCTTGCCTCGGAAACAGAGAGCTGACACCCGATTCTATAGGACCGCGAACAGCGGAAAAGATTAATGCGACAATGCACGTGAGGAATTACGACAGAACACTCTTTTATGACCTGGAATGCTCGGAAATCGCCGTTTGCTCTCCCGGAGTAATGGCTAAAACCGGAATGGAGGCAACCGACATTATTTCCGCCGTTTGCGATAGGATAGAGCCCGATGCCGTTATTGCCGTCGATTCACTCGCTTCACGTTCCCCATCACGTCTTGGAAACACCGTGCAGATTTCTGATACGGGTATTATCCCCGGGAGCGGAATTGGCAACTGCCGTCATCCTCTGAATATCAAAACACTTGGTACTCCCGTTATAGCGATAGGCGTTCCGACAGTCATTAACACGAAGTTGCTTCCAGGCGAACATGATTCGAAAAGCAATGGAACAAGCAACTTTAAAAAGGAAATGTTCGTTTCCCCGCGAGAAATAGATACAATAGCGGAAATCTCCTCAAAAATAATAGCAGGAGGGATAAACCAAGCTTTCGGTATATTCCAGTAAAAAAATGTACAAAAGCCGTTAATTTGCGGTTTTTGTACACTTTTATTTGCATTATTCAAAGCTTTTTTATAATCAAAGTTTCTATTCCGAGTTTCGGAACAACATTAATGTCATTCTCATCTTTATAATACTTGAGAGCGCTTTGCGCTTCTGCACCGGCAATTTTCGCCTCTTCTGCAGGATATCCCAGGGCAATAACAAGAATCGGTAAATAGCCCGTCCCCTCAGAAATTTTTGAGAAGTATTTCTTATCAAAATTCCGTATCATACAAGAGCCTATTCCAAGTTCTCGAGCGGTGAGAGTTATCGCTTCTGCGGATATACCGATATCTATGGAGAGATTTACGTCGGGAGTATCCGTTTCGGTAAGCATTACAATATAAGAAGTCGGCGCTACCGAAGCATCCGGCTTCTTTTCCTTTGGGAGGTATCCGCCGAGAGCAATGTGAGAAAACACCTCCGCTGCGCGCTCGTGACCTATCGTTATATATCTTATACGCTGAAGATTTCCAGCAGATGCGGTATATCTTACAGAACCGACAATTGACTCAAGCGCCTTACCCGTGACAAGTTTCGCCTTATCGAAGCGTCTATATGTTCTGTTTTTTTCAAGAAGATCAACAATCATACACTCTCTCCTTAATAAACAAAATCAAACTCAAAATCGTATATGCTTACGGTATCGCCTTCTTCAACTCCGGCATCTCTGAGCTTTTGGATTACGCCGTTCTTGATAAGCACGCGCTGGAAGAAGTTGAGCGATTCATAATCCGAGAAGTTGATATTAGCCATAAAGTTAAAGAGCCATTCGCCCTCAACAATGAATTTACCGTTTTCACGGCGGACCGTCGTCTTCATTATATCCTCGCTCGTGACCTTCACGTCATCCTCAGGCATATATTCCGGCTCGTAAACAGTAAGAGGCGGAAGCTCCTTGAGCTTTTCCGAAGCGAGGTTAACCATATCGGTAAGTCCCTCACCCGTTACTGCGGAAACGGGTACGACCTCACGGTTAAGCTCACGGCAGAAATCGAAGAATTCCTTTACGTACTCCTCATCTTCCATAAGCACGGAATCTATTTTATTTGCTACGATTATCTGGGGACGCGTTGCAAGCTCGGGAGAATACTTCATAAGCTCCTCGTCGATCTTCTTCACGTCGGATATGGGATCTCTTCCGTCAGCGCACGAGAGATCTACCACGTGGAGAAGAAGTCTGCATCTGTCAACGTGTCTTAAGAAGGCGTGACCAAGGCCGAGCCCTTCCGATGCGCCCTCGATGAGCCCGGGAATATCCGCAGCGAGAAAGCCATTGCCGCCATCAACAGAAACAACTCCGAGATTTGGAGATAAAGTGGTGAAATGATAATTCGCAATCTTCGGCTTTGCCGAGCTTATACGGGAAAGTATCGAGGATTTACCGACATTGGGAAATCCTATAAGTCCTACCTCTGCAAGCATCTTAAGCTCGAGAAGCACTTCCCTCTCCTCACCCTTGGTACCGCTTTTTGCGAATCTCGGTATCTGACGGGTGGGTGTTGCAAAATGACGGTTTCCCCAGCCTCCTCTGCCACCGCGGCAAATTACGAATTCATCGGATGATGCCATATCGAATATTATTTTTCCGCTCTCGGGATCCTTGATAAGAGTTCCCGGAGGAACGGGAATAATAATGTCCGCGCCCGTTTTTCCGTGGCGCTTTCCGCCGCTTCCGTTATCACCGTTTTCGGCTACGAATTTTCTCTTATATCTGAATGCAAGAAGCGTGTTCGCTCCCGTGTCGACTTTAAAAACAACGTTACCGCCGCGACCGCCGTCACCTCCGTCAGGACCTCCCGCATTCACGTATTTTTCTCTGTGAAAGGCAACGGCACCGTTACCGCCGTCACCTGCCTTAAGATAAATTTTTATATTATCAATAAACATCTTTCTCTCCTTTCGTGGAGCTTCACGTCATATCGGCTCGCTATGATTTAACGGCAGACAGACCTTTGCACATCAGGGGATCAATCTCCCTCTTTATCACCCTTTTGCCTGATTATAAGCTTTATCGGCGTTCCCTCAAATCCAAAAGTGTCGCGCAGACAGTTTTCGATATATCTTATGTATGAGAAATGGAAGAGTTCCTCGCTGTTACAGAATATGACAAACGTAGGCGGGCATACCGCAGTCTGCGTCATATAGTATATTTTGAGTCTCTTTCCTTTGTCCGACGGGGGCTGAACTCTAGTCATCGCATCGTTAAGGACATCGTTTAACATACCTGTTGATACTCTGTGACAGCTCGACTCGTAAACGTCGTTAATCATAGAGTAGATATTCATAACTCTTTGTCCCGTAAGGGCGGAAACAAACACTATGGGAGCATATGGCATATATGCCAATGCGACTCTTATTCTGTTGGTTACTTCCTTCGTCGTGCTGTTATCCTTTTCAACGGCATCCCATTTATTTACAACGATAATACAAGCCTTACCCGCTTCGTGAGCAATTCCCGCTATCTTCTCATCCTGCTCGGTAATACCGTCCTTGCCGTCTATCATAAGGAGAACTACGTTAGCGCGTTCGACTGCCATATTTGCTCTGAGAACGCTGAATTTCTCAATTCTGTCCTCAACCTTTGCCTTGCGCCTGATACCTGCGGTATCAATGAAGTTATATTTGCCGTACTGATTTTCAACGAGTGTATCAACGGCATCTCTCGTAGTACCCGCAATATCGGATACTATCATTCTTTCCTCGCCGCACATACGGTTGATTATCGAGGATTTACCGGCGTTGGGTTTACCTATTACAGCGACGTTGATAACAGAATCGTCCTCTTCTTCCTCTTCGGGGAACTCACATTCCTCGATTATTGCATCGAGAAGATCTCCCGAGCCCGTGCCGTGAAGTGAGGACAGCGCAATCGGATCGCGCTCAAAACCGAGCTCATAGAACTCATAGAACTCAAACGGAACGTCTCCGACTCTGTCAACCTTGTTAACGCAAACTATGATCGGCTTGCCCGATTTTTTGAGCATAACCGCAATATCCTTATCGTCGGCAAGAAGCCCTGCCTTCACATCGCAGAGAAATATAATAACATCCGCCGTTGCAACAGCGATCTCCGCCTGCATTCGCATCTGCTTTAGTATCGTATCCTCGCTCTTGGGCTCTATACCGCCCGTATCAATAAGCAAGAATTTTTTATTATTCCATTCTGCGTCTGCATAGATCCTATCTCTGGTTACACCGGGGGTGTCCTCAACGATAGATCGGCGCTCGCCTATAATTTTATTAAAAAGTGTGCTTTTGCCGACGTTAGGTCTGCCGACTATCGCAACGATTGGTTTTGCCATTTTCCATCCATCCTTTCTTCACGTATACGCGGCAGCTCTTAGCTTACCGCAAGCCTTGCTCGTTATAATCAGTTATCACCGCCGAGCATAGCTCTTACAAATTCATATCCGTCGTTTTCACTTACGGAAACCTTAACTCCGAGTCCTTCGGAAAGCTCCGAAAGAGTCATACCGCAAAGGAATACATCCTCGCCGTCGCGTAAGCAATTTTCGGGAATAAACAACTCATCCCCGAGCTCACGTCCCGAGAGCTGAGCAAGAATATCTTTACCCGTAAGGAGTCCCGAAACGGTTATGCTTTTTCCGTAAAACTCATTTTCTATTGCGTAAATCTTTATATCCAATCCTTTGATAAAGTGAGAAAGCTTTTTCGCAAGAGAGCTTATCATAGGATACGAGGCAACGCCCGTCGCAACCGAAACGGTTCTCCGAGCTTTCAGCGAATTTTTCATATCCGCAATATCTTCCCAGGCAATATCAAATTCTTCGTTAAAGGAACGAAGCATTCCGACTCCGTTCTCTATCTGAGGATAGCCCTCATAGTAATCCTCATCGGGAATCTCGAGACCCGCCTTCAGATAAAGCTCGTCCGCGGCAAAGAACATTCTTGAGCCGTGCTTTTTAAGCATTTTCTCGCCGACCGAATTAATCATATTGATTATCTCACGTGCCTCTCTTTTATCAAAATCCGAAAGCGGATACAGACCTTCGCGGTATTTCGTAAGACCCGCAGGCACTATCGAAACACTTCCCATCTCGGGATAGTAGCGCGAAAGATCATTCATTGTTCGAAGCAACTCGTTTTTATCGTTAACACCGCGACATAGCACTATCTGACCGCACATTGAAAGTCCCGCGGACTTGAAATCGTCAAGATAGCGAAGCACCTCTCCCGCATTCTTATTCTTCATCATTTTTACACGAAGCTCGGGATTGGTCGTATGAACCGAAATATTGATGGGAGAAAAACGCATCTTAACTATGCGTTCGACATCCTTTTCGGTCATATTGGTAAGCGTTATATAATTTCCGTGAATAAACGAAAGCCTTGAATCGTCATCCTTAAAGTAAAGCGACTCGCGCAGCCCTTCGGGATTCTGATCGATAAAGCAGAAGATGCAACCGTTTTTACAAGTATGCTTCTTGTCCATAAGAGGAGTTTCGAATCCAAGTCCTATGTCATCGTATTCGCCCTTTGTTATGCTTACGGTATATTCTTTTCCATCGCGCTCAAGCAAAAGTACGATATGCTTTTCGGCAAGATAAAAGCGATAGTCCAGCACGTCAACTATTTCGTTACCGTCGATCGATATGAGAACATCATTTACTGCAATGCCTTCTTTTTCGGCAATACTACCCCGCTCTATTTCTGTTATTCTTACCATAGCTCCTCCTTACCCTGCTTCAATCCGCATTTTATCTTCCGCATAATAATCCATTTTACATTTTAGCATATTTTTTAAAAAAAATCAATATTTTAATAAATAAAAGAAAACAAATAATGAAGATTATTGACAAATCACCGAAAATCCTTTATAATTAAAGTGTAAAAATATGCAGTTTTTCGATAAATATACAAAAGTGAGGAAAAGGCAGCTCGTCTTACCTTAGAAATATGAATAAAAAAGCAAAAATCTTTTTGTTACTGACCGTCGGCGCGATTGTTACCGGACTCTCGGTCACCTTTTCAAAGCAGCTTGGTTTTCTCGAATGGATAAGTATTGCCCCCGTCGTAGTAGCGCTCAAAATGCTTTGCGACACAGAAGGACTTAAGCTACGCCGCGTATATCTTTTCGGTCTTTTCTATTTTGAAATATTCTATGCCGTTTGCTTTCATTGGTTTATCTCCCTTTATCCCCTCGATTTTACCGGACTCAACAACTTTTATTCCGTGCTCGTCATAATCGTAGCGTGGTTTGGTCTCCCCTTGCTTCAAGCACTGTTCGGCGGTTTTGTGTTCGTGCTTTACGTACTGATATCAAGAACTGCCGCAGCAAAGGAATTTCCTGCAATTAACGTTTTTTCATTTACTGCCGTATATACGTTTTACGAATACACGCAAACGCTTGGATGGTGGGGCGTACCTTGGGGCAGATTAGCTCTCGGCCAGGTAGACATTTGGTGTCATATACAAACCGCATCGCTATTCGGCTCTTATTTCGTTACCGCAGTTATACTTCTTGTTAATTCACTCATCGCTTTCGGCTTTATTAATTTAAAAAACGAAAAGCGTTATGCAATTTTTGCGCTTGCGGTCTATCTTCTGAATTTTGGTTTGAGTATCGGTCTTTATTTTGCCGAAGAAAAGCGCATTGAAAATGCAAAAACTCTCACCGTCGGAGTGATACAGGGAAACTACTCTTCAACCGATAAATGGAACGGCAGCATTGAACAGATAGTCGAAAGGCATCTCAGGCTTACGGAAGAATCTGCCACGGCGGGTGCAGACGTTATCGTTTGGGCGGAAACGGCGATTCCCACGCCTCTGCGAGAGAGTAGTTATTACTCTAATCAAATAGCAAAGACAGCCAAAGAATACGGCATTACTATATTGGTCGGGGCACTTGAAGGCTCGGAAGAGCTTGACCGAAATGCGATAATATGCTATAATCCCGACGGTACGCGGAGCGAAACGTTCTATGTGAAAAGACATCTCGTCCCCTTCGGTGAGTACGTACCTATGCGAAAAGTTATCGAAACCGTGCTTCCTTTTCTTTCGGAGATATCAATACTTGACGACGATTGGATGCCGGGTGACGATAGCGCAATATTCGACACGGATAGCGGTAAAATAGGCTCGCTCATATGCTTCGACTCTATATATGAGATACTCGCAAGAGATTCCGTAATGGACGGAGCCGAGCTTCTCGCTATCAGCACGAATGACTCCTGGTTTTCCGACTCTGCGGCAATTTATATGCACAACAACCAAGCGAGGCTCAGAGCAATTGAAAACGGAAGATTTGTTGCAAGAAGCGCAAATACGGGATTATCAGCGTTTATAACGTCACACGGAGATATAATATCGACTATAGCGCCGCTTGAGGAAGGATATCTTAACTCCGAGGTCGCTTTGCTTTCACACAGAACACTGTTTAATCGTATTGGAAACACATTCGTTTTCGTTATGGGAACGCTCGCTTTAACTCCCCTCGCAATCGAAGTTATACTAAAGTTAAAACAATACAATAATCGCAAAAAATGCAAATAATGGTTTGCATAAAGGTAAAAACAATGAAGAGTAACAAGCTTATTTATATCAAAATTGTTGATATACTCGAAAAAGGTCCGCTTACAAGGCGCGCGCTCATAGATGCCTATATCGGGACACTTGGACTCACCCGAGAGCAGCTTCTTGACAGAAGCACTACAGGAAAGGCGAATATTGAGCGAAGCCGAGTCGGCGCTGCACTTGCGGAGATGCGCGAGCGCGGTATGATAACAAAAAGTCCCGACGGACTATATTCAGCAGCAGATCAGAAGCCCGTTATCATTCGATGCGAGCGATGCGAAAGTGAGATACTAAGGATGCTTGACGGTTCGCCGATGACGAAGGCTGCAATACGCAAAGAATTAACACGGGTGTTCGGTACAGAGAAAACAGTAACCGAAAAAGACGATAATAAGCTATTTTCCTATATGGGTGACGCACTTCGCAGAATGGTGCGTGACGGCGTACTTAAGCTTGCCGATTCCCGTTACTCTATAGCTGAGCGTATCGCCGCAAAGATTGATGATATAGGCGGTATGCTTAAGCTCAAAAGCTCATTTCTGACAAGGCTTCATAAAAAAGGCGGAGAGTTTTTCGAAACCTTTTTTATGACTTTACTTGAAAAATATATAACGCTTAACGGCAAAAAAGTTACGTCAAACTCTACGACAGGCGGCTCTGCCGACGGAGGTATCGACGGAATTATCGAAACTGTCGATTGCCTCGGATTCCGTGAAACGATAATGGTACAGACGAAAAACAGGTCGGATACAACTGTCGAAACTACCGTCAGAGGATTTTACGGAGCAGTCTGCGCTCGCCAAGGATCTCGCGGAATTTTTGTTACCTCTTCCGATTTCCATCCCGCGGCAATAGCTTTTCTTGATTCGTTAGACAATTGCGTCGGAGTTGACGGAAGTAAGCTTTTTGAAATGGCAATAGCAACACATTACGGAATCAAAAAATCAGGAGCCGAGCTCGTGGTTGATGATAAAATATTGTAAAGGATATTATTGAAAATGACACATCTTGAAGTAAAGGAACTGTTCGAAAAAAAGTCAGCCGAGGCGAAGGCTCTTATCGAAAATACCAAAAACAGCTCTTCCCTCTCTGTGACACCCACTCTCGCTTATTATGACGATGAGCTTAATGAATCCAACAGTTATGACGAAAAGGGCGAAACCTCTATCATAGCGGATATAGAAATAAGACTCGCAGGCCGCGACGGAGAGGACGATCCTATGATTTCAATCGGAATGCTCTGCGATCTTAAGCGCGGAATCGTCAAATCCGACGAAGAGCTCGAAGAGGAAACAGCAAACTTTGATAAGGAGATATCCAACTTTATTACTAAGCTCTCCTCTGCGGAATCAGTCGAGGATTTCATAACGGCAGAATCAGAAAAAATAGATGCCGAAAACGAAAAAGCGGTAAAAGAACTTGAGGAAAAGCTCGACAAACTCACAAAATACACTAAAATCGGAGCTTTCGCTCTTATTGCTCTTGCTTTTCTGGTAGCGCTTATTAAACTTTTAATATAAATCAGGAGAATAACTATGAATATTACAGAAGCACGCGACGCGCTCGCACTTACACTCGAGGACATTTCAAAGAAAGTAACAGAAAAAGGTCTCACTGCAGATATAAAATGCTTTATCGCCGATCACGATCTTGTTGAGCTCACGCCCGATAATCTTACCGATGCGGCGCTTATTGCGGGGGAAATAACAGTTAGCGCTCCCGGCGCCGAAGAAAAGCTCGTGCTTGAATGCGCAGTAAGCGTTACCGACGGCGATGTATCATCAGAGGAGATGCAAAGAGAGGTAAATGTTATGAGAGAGAGCATGAGAGAGCTCTGCGAAAAGCTTGATGAGGCGAGCAGCCCCGAGGATGCATTTACCGCAGTCGTTCCCGAAGAAGAAGAGCCCGCTCCCGTACACGTTTACGATAATAAAAGATTCTATATTGCTTGCGGTGTCGGTGCCGCAGCACTTATTCTTCTGATTCTGCTTATCGGCGGTCTTTTCTGATAATATGGATTTTTCAAAATACGGAATCAAGCATAAGGCAAGCTGCGACAGCTGCGAGTTCTATCAATATGACGAGTATACGGATACTTACGGCTGTTCGCTTTCGCTTGATGAGGATGAAATGGGCGATTTTCTGGGATTTAACACCAAGGGCTGCCCATATTACCGTTATTACGATGAGTATAAGAGCGTTCACAAGCAAATATGAACTTTGAAAGGACTTCAACCGTGAAAAGAATATTTCTTTTACTGCTTATTCTTTCATTAATGTTTTCTATCGTTGCCTGCGATAAAACAATCGCTAACAAAGATACCGACAGCAATAGTGACAACGCCGATAGCAATACAACGACGCTCCCTGACGGAAGCTCGGTATATAAAAACGTTTTTGTTGCGGCGCTTGGTGATAAATACGAAAGACTTAAGACTATAAGAGCGCCTAAGATAGCCGTAGTCGGAGGATCATCGGTGGCATTTGGCCTCGATTCAAGACTTCTCGGTACTTATACCGAGCGCGAGGTAGTAAACTTTGGACTTTTTGCCACGCTCGGCTCAAAAATAATGCTTGACCTATCCGAGGACGGTCTGCGCGGCGGAGATATCGTGGTGTTTGCACCCGAGCTCGATGAACAGACTATGAGTCTTTATTTTGGTGCGAGAGCCGCTTGGCAGGCTATCGATGCAAACGAAGCTCTTTACGATACCGTTTACGCAAAAAATGGCAAGGAGCTTGATGAGCAAAAAGCAAAATTTGAGGAAGAGCGCGCTGAATACATAGAGGACGGCGCTCCCGACCCATCGGGAGTTTATAACAGAAAGAACTTCAATGTTTACGGCGATATCAATTATCCGAGACCTTATAACGTTATGGCGCTCGGGTTCGACCCAAACACTACGTTTGTACTAAACGAAAGTATAGTTTCAAAAGACTTTCTTGAATACTTCAACAGCTATTGCGACAGAATGAGAGCAAAAGGAGTTTCGGTTTATTTCTCCTTCTGCCCTATAAACGAAAGATCTCTTGCAGAGGGTACGAATGATGCTTCGCTCGCTGCATTTGAGCAATATCTCATAGATAATCTCAACTGCCCCGTGATTTCCAAGCTTGATGATTATATAATGGATTGGGGTTATTTCTACGACACGAATCTTCACCTCAACGACGCGGGTGTTACCGCACGTACCCAAAAGCTTGTGCAAGATCTTCGCGCAGTTCTCGGATTTAGCGGTGATATTGCGTTTACTGTCCCTGATGCGCCCGGTCTTGAAGGTACAATTAAGGTTGACGGAAACAACATTCACGCATCCCTCTTCACCTACGAATACGCAAAAAGCGGTGACACTATCGTCGGCGCAACGATAACGGGACTTACCGCCGAGGGAAAGACCTTCCTCGAAGAAGAGGTCATTATTCCCGCAACGTATGAGGACTACCCCGTTATCATCGTTTCCTCTAACATCTTATCGGGACTAAAGAATCTCAAAACAGTTACTCTCGGTGAGAATATCAGAAGCCTTCCCGACTCTGTATTTGCAAACTGCAAAAAGCTTGAAAAGATTATTATTAAATTCAGCTCAGACTGCCTCGTGTCGATACCCGGAGAGGCAACCGAAAAGGGACTTATGGATGCTACTCCCGAAGGATGCCTGATATATTGCGAAGAGAAATACAGAAACGATTTCCTTAATCACTACACCTGGCAGCATTACTATAAATACTTCGCAAGATAACAAAGGATTTAAAGCTATCTAAACAAAAAAACGCCTTACAGCTCGGATATAAATTCTCGAGTTTAAAAGGCGTTTTTTATTATTTGACTACTTTTATTTGCTTTTTTTAAGAATTAATCAAAAGAAATCGGCTTTTACAGCAAAGGCTCATGCTGCATCATTTCATTTCTTCGAGCACCTTCATAAGCGGAACAGGATCGTTCGCGGTGATAAGAGAAGCTCCCTTCTCTATGCAGAGCTTAACGTCAGCTTCGGTATCAGCGCAATACATATGCATGGGAATTCCCTTTGCGGCAAATATCGGGAACACCTCGGATTTAACGATATTGAGCGCAAGTCCGATCTCATCGTAATAGCTATATGAATCGGGAGCAAAGCGGCGCATCTGGAAATCGGGATATCCCATCGTGCGTGCGTTGTATTTTGTTTTGAGGTATTTGATAGTTTCGGCATCAAATGCGTAGAACCACGCGTTATCGAAAAGTCCGAACTCTTTGAGGATAGCTACGGATATATCAACGCACTCCTCGGTATATTCCTTAATCTCGACACCCAGTGACATTCCCGGGCGCTTTCTGTCAACAAGCTCGCAAAGCTCGCGAAGGGTGGGTACTTTAACGCCCTGACCTACGAACTGATCCTTGAATTTTTCACGGAATGCAGGCTCAAGAGTTTTTATTTCCTCGAGAGTCATATCCGAAAGCTTTCTATCTACCCCGCAGGTTCTTTTCGCGTTTCCGTCATGCATAAGCACGGGAACCTTATCCTTCGAGAGCCATATATCGAACTCGAATGCATCAACACCGAGATCTATAGCAGTCTCGTAGGATATCAAAGTGTTTTCTGGATATTTTGCACAATAGCCTCTGTGGCCTTCAACGTAAATCTTTTTCATCTCTTTACTCCTTTGAGTTTTATTGCTATTCAAATTATAAATCTTTCATAATCAATTGTCAATAATAAAACAACAAAATACATATAGATAATTGTTACAGTTTTTTTGCTTCTCGGCGTTTTTTGTGCAGTTTGCGTAAAAAATTCAAAAATTTTTTTATAAATCGCAAACGAGAAAAAACGAGAAAAAATGAGATATCGAGAGATTTTGCGAGCTTTGTGTTTTCTAAATTAATTTGACACAAAAAAGTTTTAAAAAAGTGTTGACAAACGAAAAAACTTGTGTTATAATAACTAGGCTTTGAAAAAAGGTTGGAGCTATACGCTCCGCAAACAAAAAACAGGAGGAACTAAAAATGTCCACATTCATGGCAAAAGCAGAAACCATTGAACGCAAATGGTATGTTATTGATGCCGCAGGCAAGCCTCTCGGTAAGACCGCAGTTAAGGCTGCTAACATTCTTCGCGGTAAGCACAGACCTGAGTTCACACCTCACGCAGATTGCGGTGAGTTCGTTATCATCGTAAACGCAGCTAAGGCTACTCTCTCCGGAAAGAAGCTTGAGCAGAAGTACTACCGTCACCACTCCGGTTACATCGGCGGTCTTAAGGAAGTACAGTACAAGACTCTTATGGCTACTCGTCCCGAGTTCGCTATGGAGCTTGCAGTTAAGGGTATGCTCCCTCACAACACTCTCGGCGCTAAGGCTTTCACTCGTCTTCACGTTTACAAGGACGCTGATCACAAGCAGGCAGCTCAGCAGCCCATCGTAATTGACTAATAGGGAGGATTTTGAAGATGTACACAAGTGCTAAACCTTATTTCTACGGCACAGGCAGAAGAAAGAAGTCTGTTGCAAGAGTTCGTCTCTATCCCGGTACCGGTAACGTTACCATCAACGGCAGAGACATAGATAACTACTTTGGTCTTGAAACTCTCAAGCTCATCGTAAACCAGCCCTTCGGTGTTACCGAAACTGTTGGTAAGTTCGATATCGTTGCAAACGTTTGCGGCGGTGGCTTCTCCGGTCAGGCAGGCGCTATCCGTCACGGCGTTGCTCGTGCACTCCTCGTTGCTGACGAGGCTTACAAGCCCCTTCTCAAGAAGGCTGGATTCCTTACTCGTGACCCTCGTATGAAGGAAAGAAAGAAGTACGGACTCA
>JAFQPR010000070.1 GCA_017411605.1 Clostridia bacterium
AATGGATTGCAAGGACGAAAGCCATCCCAGCAAGCCTTATAAATTTAATGAAATCCTGCTTTGCAGGATGAAATCCAAACGAGTTTGGATGAAATCTTCGGTGTGCCACCTCAGATGAAATCAAATCCGCCTCAATCAACCCCGCGTTAGTGGGATTTCATCACAAAGTGATTTCATCCACTTTAGTGGATTTATTCCGACGTAGGCGGATTTAGTTAAAAAAGACTGCAATTTTGTATCAAAATTACAGTCTTTTTTTGGTGCGGGTGACAGGAGTTGAACCTGCACGGGAAGCCCACTGGATCCTAAGTCCAGCGCGTCTGCCAATTCCGCCACACCCGCTTTTATTAATGCTAATTTTTAATGCCTATTTATCTTATCACAGTTTATTGAAAAAGTCAAGAGTTCAAATAAAAATACGTTCTAAAGTTGCCTTAAAAATCAATTATTATTTGAAAAATTTCAAAAATACCATTTTAAGGCAACTTTTATTACAATAAGCTATACTCCGGAATTTAATGAACGTTTATACTCAAGATATTCCTCGTAACTACCTCTACGATCGATAAAGCTTCCGTCGGGAAGAATTTCGATTATTCTGTTGGCAACGGTATTGAGTATCTCGTAGTCGTGAGAGGTAAAGAGAATATTCCCCTTGAAATTCTGCATTCCGTGGTTGACGGCGGTGATAGACTCAAGATCGAGATGGTCAGTAGGTTGGTCAATAATAAGCATATTTGAGCCAAACATCATCATTCTTGAGAACATACATCTTACCTTCTCTCCTCCCGAAAGAACGTTGACAGGCTTGAAAACAGCATCGTTCGAGAAGAGCATCTTACCGAGAAATCCTCTTAAGTAAGACTCGGTCTGATCCTTCGAATATCTTCTCATCCAATCAAGAATTGACTCTGTGCATCCCTCGAAATACTGCGTATTATCGTGCGGGAAGTACGAAGTAGTTATGGATACACCGAACTTAAATTCGCCTGAATCGGCAGTGTCCTCTTCCATAAGGATTTTGAAAAGCGTAGTTAATGCAAGCTCATTGCCAATAAATGCAATTTTATCATCCTTAGATACGCGGAAGGTAAGATCCTTGAACATAACCTTACCGTCGTTTGTCTTAGTGAGAGAATCAACGAAAAGAACCTCTTTACCGGGCTCTCTATCCATATCAAAGCCAATGAATGGATATCTTCTGCTTGATGCGGGAAGCTCTTCTACCGTCAGCTTATCAAGAAGCTTTCTTCTTGCTGTTGCCTGCCTTGATTTGGATTTATTAGCCGAGAAACGCGAAATAAAGCTCTGAAGCTCTGCAATCTTTTCCTCGTTCTTCTTATTCTGCATCTTGATCATACGCTGAATAAGCTGGCTTGACTCATACCAAAACTCATAGTTACCGACGTACATTTTTATACCGCTATAGTCGATATCAACGATGTTGGTGCATACGTCATTCAAAAAGTGTCTGTCGTGCGAAACGACAAGAACTGTGCCAAAATAATCCGAAAGAAAGTTTTCGAGCCAGATTACCGCATCTATATCAAGACCGTTCGTAGGCTCGTCAAGGAGAATAATATCGGGATTACCGAAAAGTGCCTGAGCCAAAAGTACTTTGACCTTTTCACTCTCCTTCAGTGAAGACATATATGAATAAAGCATATCATCGGAAAGTCCAAGTCCCTGGATAAGCTTTGATGCATCGGATTCTGCTTCCCAGCCGTTGAGCTCAGCGAACTCACCTTCAAGCTCCGCGGCGCGTATACCGTCTTCGTCGGAGAAATCTTCCTTGCAATAGATAGCATCCTTTTCCTTCATAATGTCATAAAGGCGCTTATTTCCCATTATGACGGTATCAAGAACTGTATATTCCTCATAAGCAAAGTGGTCCTGCTTAAGAACGGACATTCTTACCTCTTTAGGAATTGAAACTTCACCCCTCGTAGGCTGAAGCTCGCCGCAAAGAATTCGTAAAAAGGTTGACTTTCCCGCGCCATTCGCTCCGATTATACCGTAGCAGTTACCGGGAGTGAATTTGAGATCTACGTCTTTAAATAATAGTTGACCTCCAAATTGAAAGGCCACGTTACTTACTGTTATCATTTTAACTCCAAATCAAATGTTATTAAATAATTCTCTGATATTTTCCATTATATAAGTGGGCTTTGTATCAGTATTGGTTGCATCTTCCATCGTTCCTTCCCCTGAAAGAACAAATACAGTATCAATTCCTGCATTATAACCTGCGGCAATATCGGTATAAACTCTGTCGCCGACCATAAGCGACTCTTCTTTTGAATAACCGTATTTCTCCATAGCTAAAAGAAGCATCTCGGGACGGGGTTTACCTATGAAATACGGCGTTTTACCTGTTGCTTTTTCTATCATCCAGGCAAATGAGCCGCAATCGGGAACATATCCGAACGAGGTAGGACATACCCAATCGGGATTCGTTGCAATATAAGCATCGACACCGCTTGTTAAAAGTCTGCATATATCGTCAAGCTTTTTAAAAGTCAATTCGTTATCATTGGAAATGACCACACCGAAAATACCGTCGCAAAGGTCCGTAACAATTTCAACACCGCCTGCCTTCATCTGCTTAACAAAAGAATCGGTTCCCATTGCGTAAAAACGTTTTCCGGGATAATTATTATTCAAGTAAAGGATAGTTGCATCCGTTGACGTTAGAAAATTGGTTTCATCAGCTTCAATACCGAGCTTTTCAAGCTTCTTTACGTACGCATCAACACTTTTTGAAGAATTATTTGTTACAAAGAGATATTTCCCGTTCTTTTCACGCACCTTTGAAAGGAAATCAAGGGTTCCGTCAAAAAGATCATTATCAAGATAAATCGTTCCGTCCATATCAAGTAAAAAGAACTTTTTGTTTTTTAAATTACTCATTTTTGCACCTCAAAGTAAACAAATAGTTACAAAATAATTATAAACATAGTAAAAGAGGTCGCATTTTGCTTAAAAGCAACCTCTTAAAAATAATCAATCGGGATATCCGTCAGGATTCATTTTTTGCCATCTGGCAGCATCTTCACACATTTTTTTGAGATCGTACTTAGCCTCCCAGCCAAGAAGCTCTTTGGCTTTTGTAGGATCGGCATAGCATTTAGCGATATCGCCGGAGCGTCTTTCTGCTATCTTATATTTAACCTCAGAACCCCAGGCCTCTCCGAATGCGTTTACAATTTCAAGAACGGAATAGCCTTTACCGGTACCGATATTGAAGTAATCAATTCCCTTCACCTTTGCCGTATAATCAAGCGCTTTGAGATGCGCGATAGCAAGGTCAACGACGTGGATATAATCTCTGACACCTGTTCCGTCCGGAGTATCATAATCGTTTCCGAACACGCTAAGACACTCAAGCTTACCTGCGGCAACCTTAGCAACGTAAGGAAGAAGATTATTAGGTATTCCTTTAGGATCTTCACCCATCGTTCCGCTTTCATGAGAACCAATGGGATTGAAGTAACGAAGAATACAAACAGAAAGCTCCGGATCAGCTACCGCGCAATCCTTAAGTATTCTTTCTATCATAAGCTTCGTCTCACCGTAAGGGTTGGTAGTCGAAAGTGGGAAATCTTCCTTTACAGGTACAGTCTCCGGCATTCCGTAAACGGTAGCTGAAGAGCTGAAAACAATTCTCTTAACGTTATGGCTTTCCATACAGTCAAGAAGATTGAAAGTGCCCGTAAGATTGTTATGATAATATTTGAGAGGAATCTTACATGACTCACCAACAGCCTTAAGGCCCGCAAAGTGAATAACAGAATTTATTTCGGGATATTCATCAAAAACCTTATTCAAATGGTCTTTATTTAGGAGATCGCATTTTACAAAAGCAGGACGTTTCCCCGTTATTGCCTCAATTCTATCAAGAACACAAAGCTTACTGTTATAAAGATTATCAACTATAACAACATCCTCGCCCGAAAGCATCAACTCAACAACGGTATGGGAACCAATATAACCTGTTCCGCCGGTTACCAAAATCGACATATTAATTCCTCTCTCAATAATAAATTACAAATTTTAAAACAAAAAAGAGCAGACGACTCTACTCTTTTTTGATAATATTAGTCAGCGTAAACGCTAACCTGCTTCTTGCCACCGGCAATGTGCTCAAACTTTACCTTACCATCAACAAGCGCAAAAAGAGTATCATCGGAACCGATTCCAACGTTAGTACCGGGATGAATCTTTGTTCCACGCTGTCTAACAAGAATATTGCCTGCAAGAACTGCCTGGCCGTCAGCTTTCTTAACACCAAGACGCTTGGACTCGGAGTCACGGCCGTTCTTAGTAGAACCTACGCCCTTTTTATGAGCGAAGAATTGCAAACTGAGCTTTAACATTTTTTGTTACCTCCATTATTAGTATTGGCATTACGCCGCAGTACCGACTCAATCTCGCACTCAACCTCTCTTACGTCAAGGAAATCATAATAATCCTCGATAAGATCCATGAGCTGGAGAAAATAAGCCTGTATAAGTCCCGAAACGGCATACTGCTTACTCTTATCGCTTTCATAATCCGGAAGCGCTGATTTTGCGATAACACGAACATCGGTAGTTTTTTCATCGATAACGTAATCAACATTGCATGCGTAAGAAACCTCTATCGCATTAATGATAAGCATTGTCATTGATGAAAGCGCCGCGCAAAGCACGTCGTCACCCGACTCACCGTATCCGGTATGTCCCTGCTCCTCAAAACCGTAATAAATACCGTTTGACTTATAAAATGTGATCGTTGTCATTTAATTAGCCTTCGATCTTTTCGATCTGAATCTTTGTATAGTCCTGACGATGACCGATTTTCTTCTTCTCGTTCTTCTTCGACTTATACTTGATAACGTCGATCTTCTTGGATTTGCCGTTCTTAACGACATTTGCAACAACAGTTGCACCTGCAACGTAAGGAGTACCAACAGAAAGAGTCTCACCGCTAACAGCAAGAACCTTATCGAAAGTAACCTTTTCGCCCTCAGCAACGCCAAGCTTCTCTACGAAGATAACGTCACCCTCAGCAACTTTGTACTGCTTTCCACCTGTTACGAAAATAGCGAACATGAAAAAGCACCTCACTTTCAGTAAGAAATCGCTACTATAGGCGTCGGCAAAAAGCCAAACTTCCCAGCCTATCAGTAAGCGTCATTATATTGTATCACGGAGAATACAAATTGTCAATAGTTTTTTAAAAATATTTTATAAAAAACCAAAACGATGACTTATGCGCGAAATCAGTTATCGTCACAGCCTTCGCAGGATGAGCAGTCACCCTCGCAAATATCAATATCGCCAAACTTCTCACCGCAGGCGGGACACGAAACATCAGCTATATCGAGCGACTGGTCAACACAGATGATCTCACCGCAAGCAGGACATACCAGCTCGTCATATCCCGAGTCGTCATCTTCAAAATCATTATCAAAATCGTCCTCAAAATCGGAATCGAAATTATCGTCATTTTCATCTTCAAGATAAAGATCGTCTTCTACAAGACCGAGATCTCCGTCGATCTCCTCAATGTACTCACGAAGTTCAGCGCATTCAGCTTCAAGATCGTCGATCTTCTCTGCCATATCTGAAACAAGATCCAAAAGAGCACAGATAACTTTTCCCTCTTTCGTTTCCTTGTCAATGCCGAGTCCGTCAGCCAAGCCTTTAATATAAGCCGCATTTGATTTAATATCCATAATTAATACCTCACTTTTTATTGTAGACAAAATACCTCCCCGGATTCGGGAAGGCATTTTGCATTAAAAATTAAACTCTTTCAACGTAATCGCCGGTTCTGGTATCGATCTTGAGAACGTCGCCCTCATTGATGAAGATCGGAACCTTAACAACTGCACCTGTTTCAAGGGTAGCTGCCTTGGTTACGTTAGTAGCTGTATCACCCTTAACGCCGGGCTCAGTATCAACAACTGCAAGCTCAACGAATGTAGGAGGCTCAACTGCAAATACCTTTCCCTTGAAGGAAGATATCTTGCACATCATTTCCTCTTTAACAAACTTGAAGTTATCATCAACCATATCGCGAGAGATGAGAGTTTCTTCCCAAGTCTCGGTATCCATGAAGTGATAAAGATCACCGTCATCATAAGAATACTGAAGATCTCTGCGCTCAATAACCGCATTTTCAAACTTTGCGGTGGGGTTGAAGGAAGCCTCACGGGTAGCACCGGTCATAACGTCCTTATACTTGGTTCTTACGAATGCAGCGCCCTTACCGGGTTTAACGTGCTGAAACTCAATAACCTGATAAACCTTACCGTCCATTTCAAAGGTAAGACCGTTTTTAAAATCACCTGCTGTAATCATTTGATAATTCCTTTTCTTGGCGATATTTAAGTATTATTACAAGCAGTCCGCCACAACCGCTCACACGTATGAGCTAATCATAACCCATCATAACGTATTTATTTTACTATATTTCTTTAAATTTTGCAATAGGTTATTGAAATATTTTTACAATATTTTTAAAAAATACTCAGAAATCAATAAATTTCAATCAAATCCTTAGTTGAATGAGTGAAATTATAGATACCATCCTCGCGAACGGCAACCATATCCTCAATTCTGCAGCCGTATTTTCCAAAAAGGTAGATACCGGGCTCGACAGTGACGATTTCACCTACTCTGAGTAATCTTCCCGAAACTGTTTTTGCAAGACGGGGGCTCTCGTGAATAAAAAGTCCGACTCCGTGACCGAGAGAATGACCGAATGCACCGCGATACTCATCGTGAGAATCGATAATATCTCTTGCAGCTTTATCGCAAAGAGCGCAGTCAGCTCCCGCCCTAACGGCGGCAAGACCCGCGCGCTGAGCTTCCAGAACTGTATTATAAAGCTTCTTGATCTTATCATCCGCTTTTCCTATGACTATAGTTCTCGTCATATCCGAGCAATAGCCTTTGTATTTTGCTCCGAAATCCATTGTCAAAAAGCCTTCGCGAAGCTTTACGTTTCTCGGTGTACCGTGAGGAAGAGCAGAAGCATCGCCCGATACGGCGATAGTTTCAAAAGCAAGACCCGATGCACCGGCTTTTCTCATAAAATACTCAAGCTCTGCAGCAACTTCGATCTCGGTCATATCAAGCTTAATATGTTTAACGACCTCTGAAAAAGCGTGATCTGTAATATCCTGAGCCTTTTGCATTAACGCGATTTCTTCATCATCCTTGATCTGGCGCTGATCCTCGATCATCGAACCTATATTAACAAACTTACAGAAGGGATAATTTTCGCAGTATTTCTGATAAGTTACAAACGATACGCTGCCGCCTTCAAATCCAACGGTCTTGCAATCCTCGTCCTTTAATGCTTTTGTTATAATCTCTGTTCTATTATCGGGTATTATAACTTCATAATCCTTGTATGCTTCGTTCTGCGCCATTTCATAATATCTGAAATCGGTTATAAGAAGCGCTTTATTCATAGTTATAAGCAAAAGTCCGTCGGTAAATGCGAAGCCCGAGAGATAATGCTGATTAAGCTCGTCAAGCACGATAAGAGCATCTATTCCCTGCTCCTTTAAAGATTCTCTGATTTTTTCAACTCTATTCATTTTAATTCTCCATAATATTTTTTCATAAGTAATGCATCATCGGATTGCGTTCCTGCCGATTCGCATATAACGGTAGGAGTAAACCCACCAATTTTAATTGCTTCCATAAACGGGCGATAATCGGGACCGTAAGTCTCATCCTCAAACGTCAAATGCCGTTTTTCACCCTTATCTGTCCATTCTATTTTAGAAAAATGGCAATGCAAATTCGCTGCAACGTCAGTACCCATACATCTTTCTATTTTAGAAAAAACAGAAAGATAATCGTCGGGTGTTTTGAATACTCCGCCGCATTCTCTTGCATTAAGATGCCCGAAATCAACTACGGGAACAAACGCGCTGTCAATTCTGCAAAGCTCAAGAACCTCATCGAGAGTTCCTAACTGATTTTTCTTTCCCATAGTTTCAAGCCCTATCTTTATACCGTGAGTAGGAACCTCGTGCAAAACTCTTATGAGTGTATCTGCGGCAAGCCTCATTGCCTCATCACGCGAAATCTTAGCGCAAGATCCGCAATGAACGACTATCGTTTCAGCGCCGAGAAGCTTTGCCGCATCGATGCTTTCCCTTATGTACCCTATACTTTTGAGTCTTGTTTCTGTAACAACACCCGAAAGAGAGATGAAATACGGCGTATGATATGACATATGGATATTATTGAGTTTTGCTTCGTTACCGATTGCTCTCAAAATGTCTTTACCTGCGGAAAGTCCGTTTCCTGCCTCATATTCATATGCATCGAGACCTAAGCTTGAAAGCCACGCGGGAGCATAAAGTGTTGACGCATATCCCGAGAGTCTGAAGGCATCACTGTTTCCTCCCGGCCCAAATAACGGTTTATTCATTAACTGATTTACCTTTTTTCTTATCGTATTTTCTTAAAATAGGCTTTTCAAGAAGTCTTTTAAACTTCGTAAAAATATCTTTTTTATCATTGATAGGTGGTACTAATGCAGCCTTTATTCCGGCGTTTCTTGCTGCCCAAACGTCTGTAAACACCTGATCTCCCATAAGAATTGTTGTTTCCCTGGATGAACCGATATCAGACATAGCGCGTAAAATATTCTTTTTAAAAGGCTTTTTAGCCTTGTAATAATACGGAAGTCCAAGCTCTTCGTTAAAAAGTTCAACACGCTCCTTACCGTTGTTTGAAACGAATGCCGCGGAAATCCCTGCTGCCTTAAGCTCACATAACCATTTTTTAACGTGATCTCCGGGGAGAGGGTGCTCGTATGGCTCAAGCGTATTATCTATATCAAGTATTATTCCTTTTATTCCGTTTTGGATTAAAAATTCGGCTGTTGCTTCATCGAACGTTTTAAATCTGAAGTCGGGAACCAACGTAAACATATAATACCCCTTTCAATATCGTCTGTTTTATTCTATCAAAAAACCATATTAAAGTCAAGCAATTATTAAAAGATTTAGACCTGATATATAGCTGAACTTTCAAAATATAAACTACAAATTACAAAAAAAGCGGCGAAGCCATATAGGAGCTTCACCACTTTTATAAATTATCCGAACAGCGCTGAAGGCTGTTTGTCGATAGAAGTATTCACGCCGATAAAGAACGGTACGTCATTATCGCAATCAATAAGCATATAAACGAACGGTCTATCAAGATATACCGTTTTTATTTCTTCGGGTTCAGGGGAGCCGCATTTGTCAAGCGCTATAGCGGTTGCCGCTCCTGCTTTTGTACCCTTTTCCGCAAGAGAAATATAAGTTTTATGAATTACTTCGCTAATATAAATATTGTCATTCTCGTAAACACCGAGTCTTGTGAAATCAGCAAAATTTCTATCAAACGCATCGGTCATACCCATATTTACAAGAAGCTCTGACATATTTACGCTGTATTCAACTTCAAATTTCGGAATAGCCGTTCTAACGATAGTACTTTCGGGACTGCTCAAAAGATTATTCAGCCCCTCACCGTCAAGCATCTGTAAGAATTCCCCTACCGTGATATTCTCATTCGGTAAAAGCGCAACAAATGCGTATTTTCTGCCTTTATAATACTTTATAAAGCCTGTGGCGTTTGCATCCTTAAGATACAAGCCTTCTGTAGAATACATAAAATCAACAGTTTGCGTACTTCCGTCTTCTTTTGTAAAGATATCATCTCTGACCTGACTGTCTTCATAAATTTCTGTCCACTCAGCCTCAAAAGCGAGAGCATTAATTAAATACATAAGAGTATATTCACCGATGTTGTCTATAATTTTAGGTATCATTCCGTCGGTGTTATGCTTTACCCATTTATTTATATCTTTAAGAGTAGTTCCGTCAAAAGCTGCTTTATAAATATCAGCTCCATAGTAATCAGCATTTATCTCGAGAAATTCGTTATTAACTTTAAAATCAGCATCGTCCTTAAACCAAATTGAATTTGCAATGCTGAGCTTTGCCTTATTACCTTGAGGCAAGGAATTTATATAACTGTAAAGATACAAATTAAGCTCTTCGATAGACATACCTCCAAGAACTGTTTTCATCTGCTCCAAAGTAGAGCCGGAAGCACCGTTAGCTGCCATAGCAAGCGCGGTCATAACGGAAAGCGGTGATATTAAAGTATTTTTACCGTTAACATAGGTTTCATTAAAAAGTCTGATTGCAAAATCCGTTGCAACAACGTTTCCGGCTTTAAGGTCATTCGAGAAAGAAACGTGTTTTGCTTCAATTCCCCGCATCAAGTCTTCTGCTTGAATCTTCAAAACGCATCCCGTAAGATTAACAGATAATGAAATAAGCAATAAAGCGCAGACAATAATTACTTTGATTCTCTTGATTATCATAGTGTTTTCCTTTCATATTTTTTTGCTTTATCTATAATAACGTCAAAAAACATATATGGTTTCAAATACTCTCAATTAATTATAGCAGATTTTGTATTTGTTGTAAATAGTTTTTAATTAAATATGAAAAGGCTTCATTTTACAATTAACCTATTCCCACGCAATACGCCGGATATCTTCGGCAAGCGAAGATATGCGAACCTTAGCGCATAGCGCTATGGTTCGTTACGACAGGGGCACGTAACATAAAAGACACCCCAATAACTTGGGGTGTCTTTTATGTGGCGCGCCCTGGAGGATTCGAACCTTCGACCTACCGGTTCGTAGCCGGGCACTCTATCCACTGAGCTAAGGGCGCAAATTTGGAGCGAGTGATGGGAATCGAACCCACGCGACCAGCTTGGAAGGCTGGAATTCTACCATTGAACTACACTCGCATAATCCCTGACAGCTTTTATATGATACCACAACAAGTATTATTTGTCAAGACCTTTTTGAAAAGTTTTTTCGTTTTTTTAAAATTATTTTAAAATGGGTGTGCCGACCGCGAAATCAACACACCCAAGTTTCAAATAAATCCTTAACAGCGCTTTAAGGAACTTTATTTTATTACAATATTAATGATCTTTCCCGGAACAACGATCTCCTTAATGACCGTCTTATCCTTGATCGAGTCTGCTATCTTCTCATCTGATTTTGCGATAGCAAGAATCGCATCCTTATCCGCGTCCTTAGGAACAAGTACCGTCGAACGAACTTTTCCGTTGATCTGTACAGGAAGCTCGATCGTATCATCAATGGTTTTGCTCTCGTCGAATTCGGGCCACTTAGCAACAGAGATAAGATCCTTGCCGCCAAGAAGCTCATTGATCTCCTCTGCAACGTGAGGCGCAAAAGGCGAAAGAAGCTTCGCAAAGGTTATAAGCTCATCCTTTGTAATCTTTCCCGCATCATAAATAGTATTAAGTGTGCCCATCATTGCAGCGATAGCAGTATTGAAACGCATATTATCAATATCTGCACTTACCTTTTTAATAAGCTTATGCATGGGCTTTTCGAGCTCGGGAGTAACGCCTGTACCCGAAACGATATCAACAAGGTTCATAACTCTGTCAAGGAATCTCTTACAACCCTTAATAGACTGAGTATTCCAAGGAGCTGACTGCTCGAAGTCGCCTATGAACATCTCATAAAGACGCATAGTGTCTGCACCGTAATCACGGATAATATCATCGGGGTTAACTACGTTACCGCGGGATTTCGACATTTTCTCGCCGTTCTCGCCGAGAATCATTCCGTGGCTCGTACGCTTAGCATAAGGCTCGCTCTTATCAAGAATATCAATATCGTAAAGGAACTTAGACCAAAATCTTGAGTAAAGAAGATGAAGCGTGGTATGCTCCATACCGCCGTTATACCAATCAACGGGCATCCAATACTGAAGAGCCTCTTTAGAAGCAAGCTCCTTATCGTTGTGAGGATCGCAATAACGAAGGAAATACCAAGAAGAGCCTGCCCACTGAGGCATAGTATCGGTCTCTCTCTTAGCTTTGCCGCCACAATTAGGACAAGTGCAATTTACCCAATCTGTCATAAGCGAAAGTGGAGATTCTCCGTTTTCTGTAGGCTCATAGGACTCAACGTCGGGAAGCTCAAGAGGAAGCTGATCCTCAGGTACAGCTACCCAACCGCACTTTTCACATTCAACAAGAGGAATAGGCTCACCCCAATATCTCTGACGAGAGAATACCCAGTCTCTGAGCTTGAAGTTGACCTTTTCTTCTCCAATTCCCTTTTCTTCAAGGAATTTGATCATAGCCTTCTTTGCATCGGCAACCTCAAGACCGTTGAGGAATCCCGAGTTAACAAGCTTACCCTCCGCAACGTCGGTATAGGCAGCTTCTTCAATGTTACCGCCTGCCACAACCTCAATAATAGGAAGACCGAATGTCTTCGCAAAATCAAAGTCACGCTCATCGTGAGCGGGAACTGCCATTATAGCCCCTGTGCCGTATCCCGCAAGAACGTAATCGGAAATGAAGATCGGAATTTCCTTACCTGTTGCGGGGTTAATAGCGTTGACACCGTCAAGTCTTACACCGGTCTTATCTTTGACGAGCTCTGTACGCTCGAAATCGGACTTTCTTGAAGCGGCGAGCTTATATGCTTCGACTTCATCGTAATTCTTGATGATACTCTTCCATTTTTCAATATTCTTATGCTCGGGAGCAATGACCATGTACGTTGCGCCAAAGAGTGTATCACATCTTGTTGTATATACTCTAAGCTTGTCACCCGCTGTGGTTTCGAAATCAATTTCAGCGCCGTGAGATTTACCGATCCAGTTGATCTGCTGAGTCTTAACTCTTTCTATGTAGTCAAGACCGTCGAGGTCAGATATAAGTCTATCTGCATACTCTGTAATTTTAAGCATCCACTGGCTCTTTACCTTACGAATAACTGCAGAAGCGCACCTTTCGCAAACACCGTTAACAACCTCTTCATTAGCAAGTACAACCTTGCAGGAAGTACAGAAATTAACTGCCATTTCCTTCTTATAAGCAAGACCTTTCTTGAAGAGCTGAAGGAATATCCACTGAGTCCATTTATAGTATGAGGGGTCAGTCGTGTTAATTTCTCTGCTCCAATCGAACGAAAGTCCGAGTGCCTTAAGCTGAGATTTGAATCTTGCGACATTTCTCTCGGTTACGATTTTCGGATGAATCTTATTTTTAATTGCATAGTTTTCGGTAGGAAGACCGAAAGCATCCCATCCCATCGGGAAAAGAACGTTAAAGCCCTGCATTCTCTTTTTTCTCGAAACGATATCAAGAGCAGTGTAAGGACGGGGGTGACCTACGTGAAGACCTTGTCCCGAAGGGTAAGGAAACTCAACAAGAGTATAATACTTGGGAAGACTATAATCATTCTTTGCTGCGAAAGGATTACGCTCGTCCCAAATTTTCTGCCACTTAGGTTCGATGTTTCTGTAATTGTACTGCATTTTTCAATCCTTCTTATTTATATTAAATTTATTATCAACGATTTTTATGAGGTAATCAATATTCACCTGTGACTCTGCGGGAAGTAATCTGTCAAAGCTATAAAAGCTCCTTCCTTCGGAATCGAAAATATTGACTATCAGCGAACCGAAATCTACGAGTATCCAGGAATTGCCTTTTTTACCTTCAATGCGAAGGGGCATTATACCGCGATCCTGAAAATTATCTGCAAGCTCATCAGCAAGCGCCGCAACGTGTGAGTGAGAACGCCCCGTAGCATTAACATAAAACTCGGTTATCGACGTGTACTCTGCAACGTCAAACATCGTGACGTTTTCTCCGAGCTTTTCAAGAAGAAGCTTAACTGCTTCTTCTGCAAGCTTCTTTCCTTCTGCTCTCTCAAGGTCCAATATTCTATCCTCTGTCATTATTTCCTCTAATAAATTTTATTTAATTGATTTTCTGTATAATTTTTAAATCACTTAGATTTTCGTTTGTATATTCTCGGTAACCAATACTGTTATCATCATAAATCAGTGCAAACCCCGGCTCGTTAATATTCTTGCATAGCTGAGCACTATCAAAAGGATTGCTTGCATACATATATTTATTAGCAATTTCTGCCGCGCTTTTTCTATTCAAAACATAAAAAGATATACCACTGCTATTTAAAGTCGGTTCTCCCGGGACAGTAACATAGCATACCTTCTTTTCATACTTTGAATTAGTCGCATCAATATACAGTGCAAGAATATCTAAGAGCTTAATGTTTGCTATAATTTTATTTTGAAAAGCGTTTGCAAGCTTAAACATAAGCGGTAAAGAAACCCCGTCGGCTAATTTCCAGAATAGCGCGTTTAAAAACATTTTCTGGGCGTCTATTCGTCCGAGATCTCCCATAACATATCCGCGTCTGAACCTGACAAAGCTTGCGGCACGCTCTCCGTCGATATGATTCTTCCCTTTTTTTAATATGATTGGATCTTCTTCCTCGAGATAAAGGGTCATATCGTCGTTAAGTTCTATATCAAGACCGCCGATCGAATCAACTACACTTTTAAACGTATCAACCGTTACTCCTATAAAACCGTCAAACTTAGTTCCGAAAAGCTCAGCAATTTTTTCGGACGTAATGCGGAGAGCCTCTTTAGAACTCTTTCCTTCGGAAACAAGTGTAGCGTATAGCTGATTGATCTTATTTTGACCGCTACCAAATCTATAGTACGTATCTCTCGGTATCTGGGCAACGTAAGCAGTATTTGTTTTTGCATCATAGCTCATTGTGAATATTACGTCAGTATTCTCTGCTGCTTCGTCAAATCCAACTACCAGATAAACGTATTTATCCTGCTTACAGCGTCCCGAGGCATCTTTGGTTTTAGGTGAACACGAAACAAGCACCGCAGGAAGCAAAAGTGCAAGCAATAAAATTAAAGAAATCCTTTTCATATACATAAACCTCCATAAAAAGCTATTATGTGTAGTTTATGCAATGAAAGATTTTTTAAGAGTGTAATTATTTCAATAAAAGAGAATTTCTGGTGAGATACATTCTGGAATTGATAGGAATGTTACATCTTTCAAGTGCTTCAAGCGCTCCGTCTATTGATAAAAGACATGCCTTATCAAGTCTATCAAGCTTTTCCTCATAAGAAAGCTTTTCAAGCCCCTGTATAAGCGACATACGAACCTTAATGCATGAATCATATTTTCTGGTATCTTCGCAATAGTCCGATATAAAAATTATTTTTTCAAAAATGCTCATATTTTCTCTTCCAACTGTATGATATAAAACAGAAGAAAGTATATTATCGGTAGCAAATTCGGGAAAATCTCTTTTTATAATAATAGGCGCTGTAAATGAATGAAGCACGCCCGGCGTTTTTCTATCCTCATCGGAGAGATCAAAACCGGTTTCTTCAAGAAGTTTTATCTGCTCATCGTACGATATTTCCTTAGAAATATCATGTAATAACGCCGCAGCGGAAAGTTCATCGACCGCATCGGGTAATATAAGCTTTCCGAGATATGCAGCGCATCTTTCAACTCCGAGTACGTGTGAAAAACGCTTCTCGGATAATTTTTCAGATACTTTTCGTCTGAGTTTTTCTAAATCTTTCGAGCAAAACATAGCTTAAAGCTCGATTCTTTTCTTTTTCTCGGATTCCTTGTAAAGAACAAATCTTGTTCCTACGCAGGAAACGACCTCGCAATCTATTGCTTCAGCAATAACCGATGCAGCCTCTTTTGCGGTATATCCGCTATTCTCGAGTACACGGGCCTTAATAAGCTCACGCGCCTCTAGCGCGTTTGCGATTTGCTTGCATATTTCATCGGTTATACCGCCCTTTCCGATCTGAAATATAGTATCAAGATTCTGGGACAATGAACGAAGATATGCTCTTTGTTTACTTGTTATCATATGGTTTCCTTTTATTCATTTGTCTGTTCGAATAACGCTGTCGAAAATTCATTTGCATCAAACGGCTTCATATCGTCAATCTGCTCACCGACACCGATAAATTTAACCGGTATACCAAGCTCTCGCTTAATCGATAAAATGATACCGCCCTTGGCAGTTCCGTCAAGCTTTGTAAGAATAAGTCCCGTCAGATGAGATGCTTCCTTGAATTCTCTTGCCTGGTGAACAGCATTTTGTCCTGTAGTTGCATCGAGAACGAGTAGCGTTTCTTTTGCGCTATCGGGAAGCTCGCGAGCGATTACTCTGTCAATTTTTGAAAGCTCATCCATAAGATTCTTCTTATTGTGAAGTCTTCCTGCAGTATCAATTATGAGAACGTCGGCGTTTCTGCTTTTAACAGCGCCTATTGCGTCAAAAACTACCGCTGCAGGATCAGCTCCTGCGCCCTGCTTGATTATATCAACCCCTGCTCTGTCGCACCACACGGAAAGCTGCTCAGCAGCTGCTGCGCGGAAGGTGTCTGCAGCCGCAACAACAACCTTCTTGCCCTGCGATTTGAGCTCTTTTGCAATCTTACCGATCGACGTGGTCTTACCGACACCGTTGACGCCGACTATAAGAATAACAGAAGGTCTGGTCGATAAGTTAAGAGGCTCGTGCTCACCGATATGACTGCGCATGATATTTATAAGCGCCTCTTTGACTTCGTCACCGTCTTTTATTTTGTTTTCCTTGACGAACTCACGAAGCTCGTCAAGGATATCTTCAGTTGTATTAACACCAACGTCAGCAGAAATCAGCATTTCCTCAAGCTCGTCAAAAAGATCTTCATCGACTTTTCTGAACGCTTTGAATATACTGTCAATTTTACCGACAATGGCATTTTTGGTCTTCATAAGACCGCTTTTGAGTTTATCAAAAAATCCCATTTAACCAAGTAACTCCTTTTGCTTTCCTTCAATCTCATCTACGTTGAGCTCGATCGCCTGAGAAATACCTCTCTGGGGCATCGTTACACCGTAAAGTCTGTTTCCGACTTCCATAGTACCGCGGCGGTGAGTGATAAGTATGAACTGCGTATCCGCCGCAAGCTTCTTAACGTACTCACCAAATCTGAATACGTTAACCTCATCAAGCGCTGCCTCTATCTCGTCAAGAATACAGAATGGCGTGGGATTAACTTTAAGGATAGCGAAGAGCAACGCAATAGCTACGAACGACTGCTCACCACCCGAAAGAAGTGACATATTCTTGATGATCTTGCCGGGAGGAGCTGCCTTAATTTCGATACCCGAAGTAAGTACGTCCTCGGGGTCAACAAGATTAAGCTCCGCGCTTCCTCCGCCGAACAACTCCTTGAACGTAATACCGAAGTTTTTGTTAATTGCCTCAAAGGCAGTAACAAAGCTTGTTCTCATCTCATCTTCAAGTCTGGCAATGATTCCAACAAGCTCATCATAAGAGCTTGTAAGGTCAACGTACTGCGTATTAAGAGCATCGTAACGCATCTTAACCTCTGCATACTCCTCGATAGCGCCGGGATTATAATTACCGATAGCACGGAGTCTGGCTCTTGCAGACGACTGTATCTGACCGATCTCCTCACGGTTTTCGGCAGTTACGGGAGGATAACCGAGCGCCACCGCATCCTCATAAGAGATCTCGTAATCATCCCAGAGCTGCGCGCCGAGCTTCTCCTGTCTTTCCTTAAGACGGGTAAGATTATTCTCGTCATTCAGAACAGCCTGATAGCATACGTCTCTGCTGGAGGATTTTTCCTTAAGCTTAACTCTTATCTCGGCAAGCGTTCTGTCAAACTCATCATTGCCCGCTTCAAGAGCGCGTCTTTCATCGTTAAGTCTGCGAAGCTCATCGTCAAGAGCTTTTGACTCGATTTCGTTCTGCTCCTTTGTTTCATCGATAGAATCGCGCTTATTTTCAATATCGGCAATTCTTCTCTTCTGAATATCGCGTTCTTCCGCAAGATCGGCAAGTCTTTCATCGATTGAAGCAATCATTTGATCAAGACCTTCGATATCCTTACGTGCCTCTGTTGCCTTTACGAAAATGTCCGTTGCCTTCTGACCGTATTCATCATACTTTTCATCAAGAACGCCCATTTCCTCAGAACGCTTCGTTCTAAACTCTTTGAGAGCCTCAATTCGTTCAAGATTAGCTTTATATTCAGCGGTAAGACGAACTATCTCCTCTTCCGCAAGCGATTGCTGACCGATAAGGTTATTATAATCAAATCTTAGCTTTTCAACTATATTTCTGTTTGCGTTATATTTTGCGTTTGCATTATCAAGAGCTGCGAACTGATTTCTGGAAAGTGTAAGAAGTATCTCCTTCTCTTGCTCCGCTGCCTTGGAGGCTTCAACAGCTTCTTTGTGTTCAGCAGTAATTTCTAAGATAGCCTGCTCGTATTCCTCTATCTTACTGTTTAAGGATTCGCCCTTTTCCTTAAGAGCGTTTATCTCGGTAAGACGAGAAAGAATACCGCTATCCTTCTTAGCACTACCACCCGTAAAAGCACCGCCCGCATTAATAACCTGACCGTCAAGCGTAACCATTTTAACTTTATAGTTAAGCTTTTTAGCCGCAACGGACGCATTATCTATATTATCGAATACTACCGTTCTGAGAAGTAAAAATTCGATTATTGATCTATATTCGGGCTCGGTGGAAACGAGTGTATCGGCGCGTCCGATAAAGCCCTCAAACGACTTTGCCTTGCGTATTTCATCGGTTTCGCTGGCAGGGCGAATAGCAGTAATAGGATAGAAGGTTGCTCTACCGGCGTTAGCTTTTTTAAGAGCATAAATAGCGGCTTTAGCGGTTGCTTCGTCGTCAACAACAATATTCTGTAAGCTGCCGCCTAGCGCAGTTTCTATTGCTGTTATGTACGTCTTGTCAACGTTAATAAGAGATGAAAGCGGACCGTGAATCTTACCCGGTGACTGAAGATTACCGTTGTTATACTCACGCATAACATATTTGATGCTTTCACTGTATCCCTCAAAGTGCTCGACCATTCTCTGAAGAACGCTCGCTCTCTGAAGCAGCTCATCTCTTTGAAGCTTTACGGTATTAAGAGCTTCGGTTATTTCAGCCTTTTCCTCTGTAAGATTTTCCGCCTTTTCATTAGAGGTCTGAATAATTTCATCCTTTTCCGCTATCTTGGATTTAAATCCTGCGGCATTTGCCTCGCATCTATCGGCTTCTTCCTTTAAAGCGACTCCCTCTTGCTCATATTTCTCAATTTCAATTTCAAGGTCCTGAGATTTCGTACCGTCGGAAACCTTTGAGGATTTCAAAACGTCAATTCTTACTTTTAGGTCTGTTGCTCCGTTTTCTTCAACAGTCAGCTCATCGAGAGCCTCCTCAAGCTCGCGCTTTATAGCCGTAACCTTTTCGGATACCTCTTGCTGAAGCGCAAGGAATTCGAGCCTTTGATCCATAAGACTCTTATGCTCAGCTATCTGCTCCTGACGTCTGTCATCATAAGTCTTTCGCGTCTGATTGACGTTTGCTTCGCTCTTGGCAATCTCGTCGATTCTCTCGTTGCATTGTGCTATAAGCTCTGCGGAATGCGCAAACTGAGACTCTGCAACGCGAAGCGCATTATCAAGCTTATGGAGCTCTTCCGTAGTTTCTCTGATTTTATCGAATATCTTACTTGATGATATTTTATTTTCTTGAAGACGGTTAAAAATATCGTCATTCTGCGCGTTGAGGTCATTGATTATCTGCTCAACTATCTCAAGCTCGTGACGCGAAAGCTTAAGCGTATCATCAGCCTTATCGATGTCTTCCCTTATCTGCTTCGTATCGTAAAGCCAGATAGAAACGTCAGCTCTCTTCTTTTCCTCGTAAATAGCAAGACCCTTACGAGCCTTTTCAGCTTCTTTTTCGAGCGGAACAACTCGACTTTCAAGCTCGGAGAGAATATCCTTAACACGGTCAAGGTTATCCTGAGTATTCTTAAGCTTGCGCTCGGACTCCTCTTTTCTGTGGCGATATTTTGAAATACCTGCAGCCTCTTCGAAGATATTTCTTCTTTCGTCACTCTTCTTGGAAACGATCTCCGCAACCTTACCCTGACCGATTATAGAGTAACCTTCTCTACCTACACCGGTATTCATAAACAGCTCATAAATATCTCTTAGTCGCTTAGGCTCTCGGTTGATAAGATATTCACTATCACCCGTTCTGTAATATCTACGGGTTACAACCACCTCATCAAACTCGGAATCAAGACGGTGCTCGGGATCAGAGTTATCAAAAGTAACAGAAACCTCGGCAAATCCCATAGGACGTCTTTCATCGGTACCGCCAAAGATGACGTCCTCCATTTTTGTTCCTCGAATATTACGGCTTGAAAGCTCACCGAGAACCCAACGCATAGCATCGGAAATATTTGATTTTCCACTTCCGTTAGGTCCGACAATAACAGTAGCGCCGCGTTCAAATGTAAGCACCGTTCTGTTCGGGAAGGATTTAAAACCGTGCAATTCCAGTGATTTTAAATACATTTTATTTCCTTTCTTCTACTTTCAAAAACACCGAGTATTCGGAAACATTATTACTTTCACAAACTTTAATACTCCTAAATCCGTATCTCTGAAAAAGTCGAATTTTATTCTTTCTATGTTGACCGATAACCTTTGACATATGCCCTATAGGAACGTTCAGGATCAAATCGGATTGATTATCAAATTTTAAACCTTGTAGTTTTTCGCAAATTAAATTATAGTAAAACTCGTTTTCAACAAGCTCTCCGATTGCGGCATGATTCGGACCGCTGTGATAGGTTCTATCACTATGCAGATTTTCAGAATCGCAAAGTCCGATTCTGAGAACCTTAACGCCGCCCTCAATAAGTATAGCAAAAGCCTTCGCGCTTCGGCTTACCGCCTCATCTAAATCGAGTGAATTATATTCGCCGCGGTCTGCCATTCTTTGCAACTCCGTGTCCTTAAAGACTATTGTCGGGTATATTCTTGCTTCATCGCAATCCGCCCGTACGATAAACTTCGCAGTAGCTATCTCATCTTCGAGCGAGCTTCCGGGTAAGCCTATCATCATCTGACCTCCGAGTCTGAAGCCCCATTCTTTAATAAGTCGAGTTGCATTTATCTCCGCATCAAAGTTATGTCCTCGCTTGCAAAGATTTAATACATCCTGAGAAACACTCTGCAAACCAAGCTCCACAGTTTCAACATTATATTTTTTTAATATATTAAGAACGTCAGCGCTAATATAATCCGGACGCGTCGAACATCGTATAGAGTTTATTCTGCCTGATTTTAAGTATTGATTTGAGATAATCAATAGATTTTCCATCAAACATTTATCAATTCCGGTAAATGAGCCCCCAAAAAAAGCTATCTCTTTTTTGCAATTGTCACTCACTGTCGAAAGAGCTTCTTCGATTATCGGAATAACTTCATCGGCGTAAAATTCTTTTTTCCCTGATATTATACGTTGATTGCAAAAAACGCAATCGTTCGGGCATCCAAGATGCGGAATAAAGACCGGAATATTAACATGCTTTTCCATACTCTGCACCTTACAATTTGAAGCCGAAAAGCAAAAGCGCAGACCTTGCAGCTTGCATCTCGGCATCCTTTTTGCTGAACGCCTTACCGTTACCTACAATATTATTATTTACTTTCGCAATTACGGTAAATTCTTTTTTATGCTCAGGTCCGCTCTCGCCAATAACCTCGTATTCAAGAGAAGCAGAACCATCCTTTTCAATAAACTGCTGAAGCATCGTTTTATAATCGGGAGTCGACACCGACGATGCTTTTTTAATCTCATTAGCAAAAAGCTTAATAATCACGTTTTTATATGCGTGAGAATTTCTCGTTCGGCAGTCGATATACATTGCAGCCATAACGGCTTCCATCGCATCCGCGAGTACCTTTGGACGTGTTCTGCATTCGCTTTCTTCACCACGTCCGAGGTGAAGAAAATCACCGAGGCATATCTCTTTAGCTATTTTGGCAAGAGTCTTTTCGCAAACAAGTTGCTGACGCATTCTCGTTAGCTTTCCCTCGCTGTACGACTTGAAATTATCGAAGAGATATTCGGAAATAACAATTTCAAGAACTGCATCTCCGAGGAACTCAAGTCTTTCATTGGAAGGGAGGTTCAATCCCTTTGTTTTATACTCATTGGAATAAGAGGAATGCGTAAGAGCATTTTCAAGATATGACGAATCATCAAACTTATAGCCGAGATTGCTTTCAAGCTCATCGAAGCTTTTCCCTATTGCCACGCAAAATCCTCCTTTCCATTAATCTAAAAATTACAAACCTTATCAGGTAGTCTGATCGTAAAGCTTATCAACGTCTGCAAGAAGCTTTTTGTCATCATAATCAAGCGCATAGCTTGCAATATCATCATTTATACCTGTATTAACAAAGAATATAGCCTGTCTTATAGCATTCTTTATCGCTTTTGCGTTTGAAGAACCGTGCGCTTTGATAACGGGCTTTGAAATACCGAGTATAGGCGCGCCGCCGTGCTCGGAGGAATCAAACTGCGTTTTAAGCTCTTTTATCTTATTCTTCATTGTAAGCGTAGAAGCCATGGTTACAACGTTTGTACGAAGTACGTCCTTAAGTGTTCCCATAAGGAATTTACCCATACCTTCAACGGCCTTCAAGAAGATATTCCCCGTAAATCCGTCGCAAACAAGAACGTCGCAAACTCCAAAGGGTACTTCCTTAGACTCAACGTTTCCAACGAAATTGAGACCCGATTCCGAAAGAAGCTGATATGACTCTATCTGAAGAGCATTACCCTTATTATACTCGGTTCCGTTATTAAGCTGACCTACCTTCGGTCTGTCAACGTTATATATCTTCTCCATATACTTTGCGCCCATAAAAGCAAATTGAACGATGTTATCGGACGTTACAGTAAGGTTTGCGCCCGAGTCCATAAGAAGGACGGGACAGGACAGCGGTAATATTGAAGCAATAGCCGCTCTGTTTATACCGACAATTCTTTTTACAATAAGAGTCGCGCCCGTTATAAGCGCACCCGTATTTCCCGCGCTTACAAAAGCATCACCTTCGCCTGCAGCAAGCATTTTAAGACCGACACTCATTGAAGATTCACGCTTCTCGCGTACAACAGCTAAAGCGCGGTCCTCCATGTTTATCACGTCGGGCGCGTGACGGATAAGAATATCTCCGAGAGAAAGCTCGTTTTGAACAACTACGTCGGAAATAACGTTTTCATCACCTATGATTACTATTTCGTGGTCTTTATATTCAAGAGAAGCATCAATCGCACCTTTTATAAGCTCAAGTGGCGCATTGTCACCGCTCATTACGTCTACTAAAATTCTCATATATCACATAAATTCAGATACTTTTGATCAATGATCTCAAGAGAGCGAGCCGAATAGGCTTCGTTCCTGAATTTTTTTCCTCCTTTAACCTTTTTTTCTAAGGGAGCTATTATACCGAAATTGGCATTCATCGGCTGAAAATGCGATGAAACGCCGCCAAGGCTTACATAACTTGCAAGTGCTCCGATTTCGGTTTCTCTCGGAAATATGATTTTTTCTTTTCCAAGAACAAGTCTTGCGGCGTTAATACCCGCAACAAATCCCGACGAAGCCGATTCAACATATCCTTCAACCCCTGTCATCTGACCTGCAAAGAACAAATTGGGATACTCATTCATAGAATATGTTTCAGTCAACATTCCGGGAGAATTAAGATACGTATTTCTATGCATAACACCGTATCTGAAGAACTCGGCATTTTCAAGTCCGGGAATCATTCCAAAAACACGTTTTTGCTCACCAAAAGTAAGATGAGTCTGGAATCCAACGATATTATACATTGTTCCTTCGCGGTTTTCGCGTCTTAACTGAACCGTAGCAAAAGCATCCTCACCCGTACTGGGTACCGGAAGTCCAACAGGCTTCATAGGTCCAAATCTTAATGTATCATATCCTCTTGAAGCCATAACTTCAACGGGCATACATCCTTCAAATACGGTAAGGTCTTCCTGGAGTTCTTTATCAAAAGCTTTAAGAGGAGCTGTTTTTGCTTCAATCAAAGCCTTGTAAAACGCATCATACTCTTCTTCTGTCATCGGGCAGTTCAGATAATCTTCAGGGTCTCCCTTGCCATATCTGGAAGCGAAAAACGCCTTTGACATATCAACAGTTGAAAAATCTATTATAGGCGCGGCAGCATCAAAGAAGTGAAGTTCTCCTCCACCCGTCAATTTACTGATTGTTTCTGCCATCAGCTCGCTAGTCAGCGGTCCTGTTGCAATAACGGTAACGGCTTCTGTATCCAGCTCGGTAATCTCTTGCTCGTGAACGGTAATCAGCGGATGATTCTTAATCTTTTCCGTAATATAAGCGCTGAATTCATCACGGTTTACTGCAAGAGCGCTTCCTGCCGGGACTTCGGAATTATAAGCTGCTTCCATTATCAAAGAACCCATTCGCTTAAGTTCTTCCTTCAAAAGTCCGACGGCGTTATTAAGTTGATTTGAACGCAAGGAATTCGAGCATACAAGCTCTGCAAAGCCGTCGCTATGATGCGCAGGGGTGCGTTTATGCGGCTTCATCTCGTATAAATCAACGGGAACGCCCATTTTTGCGATCTGCCAAGCAGCTTCCGATCCTGCAAGCCCGGCACCTATTACATTAACTCTATCTTTTCCCATTAATCTTCGTCCATCGTTTCGTCTTCACGCGTGTAGCCGCATTTTCTTGATTTGCAAATTACAGTCTTACGCGTTTTCTTGTAATAAAGCATCTCACCGCAATCGGGACACTTTTCAATCAAGGGCTTATCCCAAGTTGAAAAATCACATTTCGGATAAGAAATACAGCTGTAAAACAGCACCTTTTCCTTAGCATGCTTAGCAACTATATGCTCACCGCACTTTGGACAAGGAACTCCTATATCGATAACCTTCTGCTTTGTAAATTTACAGTTTGGATAGTTTTTGCACGCATAGAAAGTGCCATACCTGCCGTGTCTTACAACCATATCGCCGCCGCAAAGCTCGCACTTGAAGTCTGCCAGCTCAACCGTGTTTTCTTTCGGTTTTACGGGATTTCCTTCTTTATCCGTCGCAATTGTCGAACGGCAGGAAGGATAATCGGGGCAAGCCAGGAATTTACCGAATCTACCTGTTTTATAAATCATTTTCTTGCCGCATTTCGGGCAATCGTAATTACTTTCTACGAGTGGCGCCTTCAACTGAGCTTTATCGGTCTTTTTTGACGCTGCTTTTTTAAGTTCCTGTTCGAATTTCTTATAGAAATCACCGATTACCCCTTCGATTGTACTTTCGCTGTTAGCAATGTCATCAAGGCTCGACTCCATACCGGCAGTAAATTCGTAGTCAACTATCTCGGGAAAATTCTCCTTCATAAAGCTTGTGGTAATATCACCGAGATTGGTGCCTACAAGCAATTTTCCTTCTCTTCTTACGTAATCTCTGGAAATAATGATCGAGATTATGGGTGCATAAGTCGAAGGTCTTCCTATTCCGTTTTCTTCGAGAAATTTTATCAACGAAGCCTCCGTATATCTTGCAGGGGGCTCCGTGAAATGCTGCTTTTTCTCAAGAGCAGAATCACCGAAGGTATCCCCTTCCGAAATTTCGGGGATCTTAGACATATTCTCGTGCTCGTCATCAATATCATCGTCGAAATTATCATAAAGAGCCATATATCCTACCGACTTAACGACCTGACCGCCCGTTTTAAATACGTAACCGTTGTTTTCAATGTCAATAGTTACAGTATCGAGAACAGCACTTTGCATCTGGCTCGCAATGAATCTTTCCCATATAAGCTTATAAAGCTTAAACTGATCTGTTGAAAGCATCTTTTTTATGCTTTTGGGAGAAAGATTTACGTTTGAAGGACGTATCGCCTCATGAGCATCCTGCGCATTGTTCTTACTTTTATATACTCTTGCAGTATGAGGTAAATATTCTTTTCCTATATGATTCTCGATGTAATCTCTCGCGCTCATCATGGCACTGTCCGCAATTCTCGTCGAATCGGTACGCATGTAAGTGATAAGACCCTGAACACCGCCGAACTCAGCACCGAGATTAAGACCGTCGTAAAGCTCTTGGGCGATCTTCATTGTCTTATGCGATTGGAAACCGAGCTTTCTCGAAGCCTCCTGCTGAAGCGTTGAGGTTGTAAAGGGAGGAGCGGGCAGCTTGTGCTTTTCTGCGTGTTTGACCGAGGTTACGCGGAACTCACCGTTTTTAACTTTCTCCTCTATCAAAGAAGCATCCGATTCCTTTTCGAGCTTTACTCTTCCGTTTTTATCTCCAAAGAAGTGCGAACGTATCTCTTCCCCGTTTTTAAGACTCAGGGAAAGGTCAAGAGTCCAATACTCCTTGGGAACGAATTCTCTTATCTCCTGCTCTCTTTCGGCGATTATTCTTGCTGCAACGGATTGAACTCGTCCGCCGGATAGTCCGCTACCTACATTTTTCCATAGAATTTCACTGAGATTAAAGCCGACCAATCTATCAAGAATTCGTCTTGCTTGCTGAGAATTCACAAGATCCATATCTATGCATCTCGGAGATTTTATGGCTTCTTTTACTACACTTTTTGTTATTTCATTAAACGTTACTCGGCAAGCCTTATTTTCAGGTATCCCAAGCTCGCTTGCTATATGCCAAGCAATCGCCTCACCTTCACGGTCGGGGTCGGTTGCGATAAATATCTTATTTGCTGCTTTAGCTTCTTTTTTTAGCTCTTTTATTACATCACCCTTGCCTCTGATATTTATGTAATGAGGCGCAAATCCGTTTTCAACATCAATTCCAAGGCTGCTTTTCGGTAGATCTCTGATATGTCCTTTAGAGGCCATAACACGATAACTTGAGCCAAGGTAGCCTTTTACGGTATTTGCTTTTGCGGGGGATTCCAAAATTACTAAATTCGCCATATTATGCGGTAACCGCGCCTTTCGTTATAATTTACGTTTCACTTTCTCACCCGGAAGCATAACAACGAAATGTCCCATTTCAAGCTTAAGTAATGCTTTCATGATTTTAGGCATACTGTAATTTTCATCGGCTAGTGACTCTATCGCACATTCCGAATCTCTGGGTATTTTTCTATATATGTTCAAGGTGTCTTTATCAAAATTAAGGTTTTCTAAAGAAATTTCGGTATTCTCTACGGTATGCGTATTGGAGATATCCTTATTTTCTTCAATGGTTTCCTTTTTCTCTTTCTTTTTTGAAGAATATGTTGAAAAGATATTATCGCTCGGAGCTACGCACGCAACTTCGAGCGCCGAAAGAACTTCGCTCATTTTAACATCGAGTTTTTCTTTCAGATTGAACGGATTTATTATTCCCGGAAAAACGAATTCAAGATCACCGACAATATCATCGGGAGAGGTTATAAGCTTTGCTCCGTTCTTTATCAACAGATTTGTTACTTCACTTGTTTTGTTATCAACGTTTCCGGGAAGAGCATATACCGTTTTCCCGAATTCCTTTGCATATCTTGCGGTTATTATAGCACCGCTCCGTTCTCTACCCTCTATTACAACGGTTGAGCATGAAATTCCCGCTATAAGTCTGTTCCTTACAGGGAAATTATGCCCTTCGGGGCGAGTTCCCGGAGCGTACTCAGTCATGACGCATCCGCTCTTAACTATTTCTCTTGCCAATCTTTTATGCTGCTCGGGATAACACACGTCAATACCGCTTCCTAAAAATGCAATATTCACTCCACCGGCAGACAAAGAACCCGCGTGGGACACTCCGTCAATTCCGACTGCCATTCCCGAAGTAATAATTGCTCCTGCGGTTGCGAGATCGTGACCAATAATAAATGCATTTCTTCTGCCGTAGTCGGTAAGTCTTCTTGTTCCTACCATTGCTATGATACAGCTTTTATTGAAATCTGGAAGCACGCCGCGATAATATAAAAGTACGGGAGGATTTTTTATTTCTCGAAGAGATATGGGAAATTTTTCATCACCGTAGGTAAGTATACCGATACTCTTTCGTTCGCAATATTCGAGAATCTCCTCTGCTTTATCCGTATTTTTGTTGATTACGGATTCATAATCTCTCGATTTGGAGCCGATGCACGAAACGATATCATCCTCATCGGCATCAAATATTCTTTTTGGGTCACCGAATTTATTTATCAGTTTACCGAAGGTTTCACTTCCCGGTGTAACTGCCAAAGAAAGCCATATCCAATAAATATTAGAATTCATAAGCTACCTGCTTCAGAAATTTTTACTTTGCTCCCACATAAATATCGCTGCAGCGACTGATGCGTTGAGCGACTCGGTTTTCGATGATATTGGAATATAGATTGCACCGTCACACGCATCAGAAACGTCCTTCGGTACACCGTGTCCCTCGTTACCGATAATAACCGCATCCCACTTTGAAAGCGGAACTTCGCCTAAAGATTTTGCACCGTCGGAAAGCTCTGCGGAATATACTCGCCTTCCATTCGCCTGCATCGCAAAAATATAATCCTTCATATCAGAAACGCGGGTAACTTTAACGTGAAAAAGACTTCCCATTGCCCCCCTGACAGTTTTGGGATTGTATACGTCTGCGCAATCAGAGCTCAAAATAATATGCTCAACGCCGAATGCAACCGCGCTTCGAATAGCCGAGCCGAGGTTCCCCGGGTCACGTACTGAGCACAAAGCAATAGACCTTCCGCACACTTTTTGAGAAAACTCTTCCTTATATATTATATCCAATTGACGGAAAAAGTCAAGATGTTTTATGATACTTATTACGCCTTGAGGCGCATTTTCTGTAGAAATTTTCAAAAAAGCATCATCTCCGAGTACCTGAACCGCAGAATTCTCACCCAGTCCACGCAAAGAAAGCTCTTTTAATTTTGAAAGTATCTTTTCCGCTTTGGATTCAGCAACTAAAATTTTCACGACCGGTAAGCCTGCTTCCAGCGCCTCGTAAGTAAGCTTTTCACCCTCAGCAATAAACACGCCCTCAGCGTCTCTACCCTTTTTATCTTTCAAGGATGCAGCGAGCTTAACTGTCGGATTATTACGGCTCATAATAATTTCATCGATAAATTTCATAGTTTTCCTCCTATGATAAAATTTCCCGGTCAGCCGAAATCGACATAACCGGGAAATTAATGTCTATTAAAGAGTTGCCTTAGCCTTTTCGCAAATTGCAGCGAATGCTTCCTTATCGGAAACTGCGATCTCTGCAAGCATCTTACGGTTGAGATCGATACCTGCAACCTTAAGACCGTGCATAAGTGTAGAATAGTTCATTCCGCATACCTTAGCCTGAGCGGAAATTCTGGTGATCCAAAGAGAACGGAAATCTCTCTTCTTCATCTTACGGCCTGCAAAAGCATAGTTACCGCTCTTAAGCACAGCCTGCTTAGCCATCTTGAAATGCTTGGATTTTGCTCCCCAATAACCTTTAGCTGCTTTGAGGATATTCTTTCTTCTCTTGCGCGTCATCATAGCGCCCTTAACTCTTGCCATTTATCTATTCCTCCAAATTTTCTTCTTTTACTTATCACTTACCGATAAGAGTTCTGTAAGTGGGAGCAAAGCTCTCGCTAAGAATAGCGCCCTTGCGAAGTCCTCTCTTACGCTTTGCGGTCTTGAGACCGAGCTTGTGACGATGATTGTTGTGATTCATCTTAACCTTACCGCCGCCGGTGAGAGAAAATCTCTTGGCAGATGCTTTATGTGTCTTGATCTTTCCCATTTTAATTTCTCCTTTTCATTTGGGGTATACCCTATTTATCATATAAATTCTGTGAATCTATAAACAGTATTATTTCTTTTCCGGTTTTACTGGAGCAATGACAATAGACATAAATCTACCGTCAAGCACCGGCTTTTTCTCAGCAACGCCAAATCCCTTAAGCGCCTCTTCAAACTTAGCAATTACATCTCTGCCAAGCTCCATATGAGACATCTCTCTTCCTCTGAAACGAACAACTGCCTTAACTTTATTGCCTTCTCCGAGAAATTTCTTCGCCTGGTTAACTCTTGTATCAAGGTCGTGCTGCTCAATACGGCAAGAGAGCTGAACCTCTTTAACCTTAACTATAACCTGCTTTTTCTTAGCTTCTTTTTCTCTCTTATCACGCTCGAAGCAGAACTTTCCGTAGTCGATCGCGCGGCATACGGGAGGAGTCGCGTTAGGTGCAATAAGAACAAGATCAACGCCTGCGTTATCAGCATAGTTAAGCGCATCGGCAATCTTCATAATACCTACCTGCTCGTTTGCAGGTCCGAGAACTCTGACCTCGGGATACTTTATCTCCTCGTTTATCGGGAGATTCTTTTCGTCTTTGGTGCTAATAGCCTTATACCTCCGAAAAACAAAAAAATGCATACAGAACTATTCCGTACGCACATAAACAACTCACACAAGCTGAGCTTTTTTAGGTATTAACCATTACGCACTCATGTGGTAAGGTGAGAACGGAAATTCTGCTTTATTTTGGTTAGCATTTCGCTACGCAAGATATTATATCATCCTCTTTTCAATTTGTCAATAGCTTTTTAAAAAAATTTGAGCTATTTTTAATTTTTATTGCTTTTTCTACTTTTTAAACGATTTTCGATCAACAAAATTGTTTAATATTCCATCTTTACATTTTTAAACGAATGTTGTATAATTGTTAACGTAAATTACGGTACACGAAGAAGCATCAATCTTATGATGCATTGTCATCGTAAAAGTACCACCTATAGCGCTGTAATGTCACATAGATTCGTGACGAAATACAGTTTGTAAGCTTGCAAACTGTTAAAAAGGCTATCCTTTGATAGGGATAGCTTTTTTGTTTTGT
>JAFQPR010000009.1 GCA_017411605.1 Clostridia bacterium
CTCCTCGTTGCAAATCTGCTTGATTATAGAAAATGACCGTGATTTAATGGAGAAATTCGTAGAATTTCAACCTTATACAGTAAAATACAGTAAATCTTAGCTCATTTATTGTTTTTGAGCTTTTTATTTTGTTTCTCGGTCGTTTTCGGTTGCGCCCAAATGCGCCAGCCCCTTGATTAATTCAAAAAAGAAAACGCATATTCCGATTAATGTAAATTATTATATACAAAAAACGCAAAAGACTCGCTTCTCCTGCAAGTTTTTTGCGTTTTTTTGTTTAGATTTTAAACGTACTCATTTACAAGCAAACGATATGGCTCTTCGTCCTCCTCAATAGTGGAGAAGCGGTCGCGCGGGCTCGCAAAAACGTTATCAATATTATCATCGTTAATTTTGGATACCTCGCCAATGATAAGATCACCCGTGCCCGTCTTGGTGAAGAAGCGGTGATAGACGTAAGGCGTTAGTGTTACGCTGTTACCCGTAGTAACCTCAAGTACCTCGCCTGCCTTCGCAACATAACGGACTCCGTCGCGCCAGAGAACTACGTCTTTATTAGGATCGGGCTTTCCGTCTTCTCCGTTTGCAAACACCTGTATCATGAGAAGTCCGCCTGCGCGGTTGATTATGTCCTCGGTTTTATGGATATGGTAATGAAGCGGAATTTCCTGCTCAACTCCGTCTTTCATAAAAATATATTTTTCGGCATAAGGCGTGCCGACGCCTTCCTCGTAAATGCTTCCGTTTCTGACCGTAAAGAGAACTGCGCCGCAGTGTTCAAAATCGCCGAGATTGAAGTCGGTGATATCCCATCCAAGCATAGTTTTAACAATATTTACACGCGCGGGATCTGCCATTTCTTCCCTTGACGGCGCATAGCGTGCGAAATCGGGGAGGGTTATTGAATATTTTTTGCAAAGCTCCTCTGCCCAGCGAATGTTTTTATTTATATCCGAACGTTTCATTCTTTGTTCTCCTTTTTCATTTATACTAAAACAATATCATATTTTTTAGAAAAAGTCAATTGTTTGGAGTCTTCTTTTAGTAGACAGGCGAGATTGTTATAATAAAAGAGCAGAAACGAATCAGAGAGTCGTTCCTGCCCAAAGAATATTAGGTTTTATCAGCTTCGTTATCTTTGTCGAGGTGGCAAAGTCCGCACGCTCCGCAGTTTCCACCGCACGAGCAGGAGGGCTTTCCCTTTTTTTTCTTTATTATCTCGTTTGCGACTACCGCGATAAAAAGAAGCGCAATTACAGAAGCTATGATAATTGTAGCGATAGTTTTAGGTGTCATATTAATCTCTTTCTTATTTACCCGACATGACGGTTTCCTTTGCGCTCATTTCCGGCTTCGTCTTGACGTATGGATTCTTGCGTACGAGAAGGTAGATAACCAATCCTATCACGGCGAATGCAAGAGCAGCCGTAATAGGTTCCCACCAATGGAATCCGCCTACGAAGAGTGAACCTATCTGATAGATGCAGAACGAGGTTGCATATGCAAGAGCGCACATATAGCTTATAGCGAATGCCGTCCACTTGCCGCTGTTCATCTCTCTTTTGATAGCGCCCATAGCGGCAAAGCAGGGAGCGCAAAGAAGGTTGAACACCATAAATGAGAAGCCTGCAAGTTTTGAGCCTGCAAATATTTCCTTACCGATAAGAGCAAGCACTGCCGAGCCTTCTTCAACTGCGGAGAATGCAAGATCTGCGTTACCCATCGAGGAGAGCGTACCGAATACGCCTACGACCTCTTCCTTTGCGAGAAGTCCGAGCACGGTGGCTACCGCCGCCTGCCAGCTTCCGAAGCCGAGGGGCTTGAAGAGCCAAGCTATACCCGTTCCGAGAATCTCGAGGATTGACATTCCGCCGCGGGACTCGGTTATATAGTGGAAGCCTCCCTCAAAGGAAAGACTGTTAAGAGTCCAGATAATAACGCTTGCCGCAAATATTACCGTTCCTGCGCGCTTGATGAATGACCAGCCGCGCTCACCCGTTACGCGAAGAGTATTTTTAAGAACGGGTGCGTGATATTGCGGTAGCTCCATAACAAATGGAGCGGGATCGCCTGAAAAGGGTTTTGTTTTCTTTAGAATAAGTCCCGATACGACTACTGCGGCAATTCCGACAAAGTATGCAGCAACCGCAATAAACGTACCTGCGGTTTTTCCGCCGAAGAGAGCTCCCGCGATAAGAGCAACTATGGGCATCTTTGCACTGCAGGGGATAAAGCCCGTTGTCATTATCGTCATACGTCTGTCGCGCTCTTGCTCGATGGTACGCGAAGACATAATACCCGGAACTCCGCATCCCGATGCTACGAGCATGGGAATGAAGGATTTGCCCGAAAGTCCGAACTTGCGGAAAAGTCTGTCCATAATAAACGCAACTCTTGCCATATATCCGCAGTCCTCGAGAAGAGAGAGGAGAAGGAAGAGTATAACTATCTGAGGAACAAAGCCGAGAACCGCTCCAACACCGCCGATAACACCGTCCATAATAAGAGAATAGAGCCATTCTGCAATAATAGGCTCGCCTGCGCTGTCAAGCAGAGCTAAGTCGAGAAGCTCGGGAATGCTGAGCCAATTTGCCATAAAGGTGTCAGGATATGTTTCCGCAAACGATCCGAAAAGACCGTCGTTCATAAACGTTACGGTGAAATTGCCGATAGAGCCGATGGATATGTAATAAACAAGAAACATTATAAAGGCGAAAATAGGAATTGCTGCCCATCTGTTCGTAACAACGCGGTCTATCTTATCCGAAAGAGTCATATTCTCACGGTTCTTTTTGTTGTAGCAGCGGTCGATTAGGGCTGTAACAAAATTATATCGCTCGTTTATTATGATAGCTTCAGCATCGTCGCCGAGCGCTTTCTCTGCTTTTAAGATATCATTTTCGGTATGCTTGCGTATCTCTTCCGATATATTAAGTTCATCAAGCACCTTTTTATCGCGCTCGAAGATTTTTATCGAGTACCAGCGCTGCTCGTTTTCGGGAAGATTATGGACTACCGCCTCTTCTATGTGCGCGAGTGCATGCTCAACTGTTCCCGAGAATGTCACAGTTGTTGCGGAAGCTTTACCGTTTGCGGCTTCTATGGCGGCATCTGCCGCTTCGTTTATTCCGAGCCCCTTGAGGGCAGATATTTCCACAATTTTGCATCCGAGCTGCGCTGAAAGCTTATCTATGTCGATCTTATCTCCGCTTTTTGAAACGATATCCATCATATTGATGGCGATAACGATAGGAATTCCTATCTCTGCAAGCTGTGTTGTGAGATAAAGATTTCTCTCAAGATTCGTGCCGTCAACAATATTTAAAATAACATCGGGGCGCTCTCCTAAAAGATAGTTTCTCGCAACCACTTCTTCAAGCGTGTAGGGAGAGAGGGAATAAATACCGGGAAGGTCAGTGATTATTACGTCGCTGTTGCGCCTTAATTTACCTTCCTTCTTTTCAACGGTAACTCCCGGCCAGTTTCCTACGTACTGGTTTGCACCCGTCAGAGCATTGAAAAGAGTTGTTTTTCCCGAGTTGGGATTGCCTGCCAAGGCAATTCTTATACCCATAATACGATCCTTTCTACAGTAAGTACTTTTTGGTTAGTTTATGCTAACTTAAAAGCAAAAAATCAGAATTCAACCTCCACCATTTCGGCATCTGCCTTGCGAAGAGTGAGCTCATAGCCGCGAACTCTTATTTCGATAGGATCTCCGAGGGGAGCAAGCTTTCTTACGTAAATTTCAACCCCTTTGGTTATTCCCATATCCATAATTCTACGCTTGAGTGGACCTTCGCCGCACAGCTTGATAACTTTTACGGTTTTTCCGACCTTAACGTCGCGCAGAGTCATTTTATGCATCTCCTTGTTCAAAAATGAGAGTTAGCCTATGCTAACTGATATAATTATACTCTTGAAATTGGAAAAAGTCAACATTAATTTGACAGTTTTTTTGAATTTTGTATGTTTTTACAAAAGTTAGTTTTGACTAACCTTGGCTTTTGTTGAAAAATAAAAAAGTCTACTGAACATTAAGACCGTAAACTGAGGATAATATCTTGCGCAGAGAGAAAATAACCGTGTGCTCGTAAAAAGAGGCCGGCTCATTTTTTACAACTTGAGCTAGCCTCTTCTGTGCGTTTATTTATTCAAACTGTTTTTTATAGCCTCGAAGGACTCTTCACTTATAACGTGCTCGATCTTGCACGCATCCTTTGAAGCGATATCTTCATCGACGCCGAGCTTTTTTAGGAAATCCGTTAAGAGCGTATGGCGCTGATACATACTTTCGGCTACCGAAAGCCCTTTTTCGGTAAGGCGAAGGTTTCCGCCATCTTCCATAACGATGTATCCCTGCTCTTTGAGAATCTTTACGGCTCTGCTTACCGAAGGCTTTGAGTAGCCCATATATTCGCATACGTCGATCGAGAGAACAGTCTTATTCTTTTTTGAAAGAATGAAAATGGATTCAAGATACATTTCACCCGATTCCTGTAAAGCCACTTAAAGCACCTCTTTTCTTTTTTTATTTAATGTTCTCATATTTTAACATAAAAATACGAAATTGTCAATGATAATAGATTTAAAGCAATATAACTTATAATTCCGCTAAACGGTAAAATTGAATTGCAATTATTTGATAGGGATATCTACTTCTTTGCCAAGGTGGAGCGAATAAACTCCAATTCTCGACGGAGCTCTGCCGAACATTTTTGTTATTGCATCGCAGTAGTATGAAAGCTGTAGAGAGTGCGCGCGTCTTAACCTTTCTTCACCCAGGCGTGGGTCGTTGCGCTCTTCCCGCGTAAGCCTGTCTGTCTTATAATCTATAAGATGAAGCGTTCCGTCATCTCTTTCGATAATGCAATCTATGACGCCCTGAACGAGAACATCGCTTTCTGCGAGCTTTTTCTTTCGTTCTTCGTCAAGGGTAAATTTATCTGCCGGCAGCTTGACGTTGAATCGCAGCTCTCGGTAAAGCTTTTTCGCGTTTTTCATCTCTGTAAATAAAGGAGATCTCAAAAAGGCTTCAAGTTCACCTATACGAACGCGTTCCATGTCTTCCTTTGAGATGAATTCGAGCTCGTATAGACGCTTTAGCTCGCTTTCAACACCGTGCTTTTCGAGCCTTTCAAAATCGCAGAACTGCATAACCGTGTGAGTTGCAATACCGCGTTTTGCGCTTTCACGCTCGGATATTCCTGTGATAAAGGCGGGAAGTGTTGAGGGAGCATCGGTTGATACAGACTCACCTTCGGAAGACTCCGAGAGCTCTTCTTCACCGTGGAAGGCGATTCGTGCCGCTTCGCGTGCTATCAGATCGTCGAGCGTGTATTCTCCGTCCTCACTTCCGTCGAGAACTGTAGGCGAAAGCTTTGATACGGATATTTTTTCGGGTAACGTTTCGAGGTGCGCGTTTTGAGATATGAATTTAAATCTTTCTCTGAGCTTGTCCGTGGCGTCCGATTCGTCCTGTTGCTCACTCCGTGTGTCGGTTGAGCTTACCTCATCATACGCACCGTGTGAAGAAGAGCTGATATCTGTTTTCTCCTCAGGTGAGTCAACGTAGACCTTGCCGCAGCTTCGCCCGAGCATAATGATATCAAGAAAGCTCTTTGCCTTGGTAGCGAAATAAGGAGAGAGAAGTTCTCTGGTTGTATCCATTGAAGATATATAATCCTCGGCGCTCTTCTGCGTGCAGGTTCCGTAAACGTAGAGCATTTCACGGGCTCGGGTCAGGGCAACGTAGAGAACGCGGAGCTCCTCGTCATATTCTCCTCTTGAGATATAGTGCTTGACAGCATTGTGAACGGGGCTGTCAACAAGAGCCAGACCGCTATCATCCTTCGTTTTTAATGATATACCGAAGCTTTCGGAGAAGATTATTCTGCCCTCGCTGCCTCTTGATGCGCCCGAGGCGCCGGCTATAAAGGTAACGGGGAACTCAAGACCCTTGGACTTATGAACGGTCATTATCTTGACGGAGTTTTCTTCCTCTGCGGATGCCGCGGCGGGGAACGTTTCACCCTTTTCGATCAGCGCATTAACGTAGCTTATAAAGCTGTAAACACCCTTAAAATCCGATTGCTCGTATTTCCTTGCGTACGAATGCAGGAGAATGAGATTGTCACTCGCTCCGTTCTTTGCCGCAAGGGCGTAGAGTCCGCTTTCTCTGTAAATCATTGAGATGAGCGCGTCTGTCGGCTGTCCCTCGGCAAGCTTTCTGTATCGCAAAACGGAAGAGATAAAGCGGTGTCCCTTTTCGAAAGAGGGGTTAGCGTTTGTGTAGTCTATAACGCCTTCCCAAAGCGGCTTTTGACCGTAGGCGTGTTTGATTTTGAAGATTTCGTCGGCGGTAAAGGCGAATATGGGAGAAAGCATTACCGCGGTAAGATATATATCCTTTCTCGGATTGTCTATACTGTAAAGGAATGATAATGCGAGAAGAACCTCCTCGCAGAGGAAAAGGTCCTTGATTTCAGCCACGTCAGACGCTATACCGTGTGCGCTTAACTCATCTGAAATGGATATTGCAAGAGAGCCTTTTACGGAACGCAAAAGTATCGCGATATCACGTGGCTCAATGCGTTTTCCGTTTGCGAGAACTCCTTTTGCAAGAAGCTCCATTATCTTTTTTGTTATTTCTTTTGCTTGAGCGCGGTTTGCATCAAGGTCTTCGTCCAACGCTTCGTCGGAGGGATCTGCGTCAGCGCCTTCCGCGGGGGCGGCATAATTGGATTTTTCAATAATGTGTATCTCGGGGACGTGACCTGTAGGGGTCGAGCCGTCCGGATATATTTTTGAAAATTCAAGGCGGTCCTCGGGCTTGTAGCCGATACTGTCTCCGAGATTACCGAACATCGTATCAAATATGCCGTTAACGAAATCAACAACACACTTGTCGCAACGGAAGTTGTTCGACATAAAGATTGATGCCGCAGGGTAGTCGCCCTCATCGCCGAGCATCGGGAATTTATCCTTCATATCAGCAAATATCTCGGGACGTGCCGAGCGGAAGCAGTAGATACTTTGCTTGATATCGCCAACCATAAACCGATTGTTGTCTTTTGCAATGGCGGAGAATATTTTGCTCTGCAGCCCGTTTACGTCCTGGTATTCGTCAACGTAAATCGAGTCGAACTTTGATGAAAGCTCGGTGGCGAGGGGTGTTATATTGCCGTCTTTGTCGTAAAGAGCTTCGTACGCGTAACGCTCAACGTCCGAGAATTCGCAAATACCTCTCTTGCGCTTCTCGTTCATAAATACCGTGTAGTATTTTTTTAGGAATTTATATAAAACGTTGAGTAATTTGTAAAGCTTTGTATACAAATCTTGCCAATTTTCGACTGTATAGGCGAAAAATTTGGTTGAGAGCCTCTTTAAATCGTCGGTAAAATAAGAGTGCAAAACCTTGAAGCTTTGATAGAATTCCGTGATTTCTTCCTTTCCCGAGCGTGAGGGCTTACCGGGGGTGAAGGAAGTTATGTTATCCTTGAGAATCTCGTATGAGCGCTCCGATTTGCATCTTTCTGAAAGCGCAGCTTCCGCTTCTGCTTTCGGCGCGTTTTTTTCGTCAAGCCGCTCAGACGACTGCTTTCGCAGTATTTTTCTGTACGCCGCCTCGTATTCCGAAAAAACAAAGTTCGTGTAATCAATTATATATTTACCGATACGTGTGTTTTCTACGGACGTAAATTTATCGGGTGAATATTCCTCTATCAGGGGGAGGAGCGCATCGATTCCTTTTTCGGAATAAGTGAGCTTTTCGAAAATATAAGCTATGGCGTCGGAGAGTCCCTCGGAATATTTAACGTTTGAGAGACAGTCCGCAAGCTCTATAAATTCATCCGCAGTGCAAACGTCGTAAAGGTCACCTTCGTATGCCGCTGTTATGAGCGTATCAAGCACGGAGGAGGAGAGTATCTTCGCCTCCGGCGGCTCTGCTATTCTGTAATTGGGAGGCAGCCCTATGCTTTCTGCCGACGAGCGAAGAATGCTATTGCAGAACGACGTTATAGTGAGTATTTTCGCATCTTTAAGGCGAAGGAGCTGATCCTCGAGCCTGGTATTGTCGGGATTTTCCAGAGCTGCCTTTTTGATAGCCTTACCAATTCGCTCCTTAAGCTCGTCTACCGCTGCGTTGGTATAGGTCGCTATCAGCATTCTGCCGATATCCGCGGGATTCTTATCGTCCAGTATAGACTGAATTATTCTTTCGGTCAGAGTTGCGGTTTTACCCGAGCCCGCCGCCGCGCTGACAAGAAGAGTCCTATCTCTTGTATCTATTGCTTTTTGCTGTTCTTTTGTCCAAGCCATAGGCTTCTCCTTTCTAAACGTCGAATTGCTTGATAGGCTTTATAGCCGCCCCCGCATCATATTCTCTTACTTCGCCGAGAGCAAAGAAGGTGTCACCGTCATAGAGCCTGACTCGCTCTCCGATGTCGAGCTTTGCTCCGATTTTATTCAGATAGATTTCAACGCCGCATCTTGCGAGTCTTGCGAAGAACGGCGAAAGACTGATTTTTTTATAAGAGTCAAAAACTCTCTCCGTGGGTATGATAAGAGCATCGCGCTCACTTTCGCTCATCGCCTCGATCTCTGCGAGCGTATGCGCCTCGTCAAGTCCGAAAACAGAAGCGCGCGTTCTCTCAAGCGTTTCCATAACGCCGCCGCATCCGAGCGCTTGCCCGATATCTGCGCAAAGCGTTCTTATATACGTGCCCTTTGAACAATGGACGTCGAGGAAATATCGCGCACTGTCTATTTTCTTAACGTCTATCGAAAAGACGGTAACGGGTCTTGCCTCGCGCTCTATTATCTCACCGCTCCTTGCGAGATCGCATAGCTTTTTTCCGTTTACCTTAAGCGCGGAGTACATCGGCGGTGTTTGCATTATTTCTCCGACAAAGCGAGATATTGTTATATTGACTTCGTCTTCTTTCGGAAGAGTGTCTGTTTCTGTCAAGACCGTACCGGTTATATCCTCTGTGTCTGTGGTGATACCAAGTCTTAAGGTGGTTCTGTAATACTTGTCCGACGATAGCATATATTCGCTCGCTTTAACGGCGCGACCTATTAAAATGGGCAAAACGCCCGTAGCAAGCGGATCGAGAGTTCCCGTATGACCTGCCTTTTCGGCAGAGAAAAGTCTTTTTACGCGATTTACAGCGCCCTGGGACGTTATTCCTTCCTCTTTTTTAAGTACAATTATTCCGCTTTTCATCGAGCTTCCACCTTGTTTTTTATTAGATATGACTATTTTAACATAAAGCAAAAAAAAATTCAACCAAGCTATTGCTAAAAGTTATAAAATGTAGTAAAATAAGATAAATATTTTTTAGGGACGCTTTGCGTTACCCATTGAAAACGAAAGGAACTTAAGTTATGAAGGCTGTTATTACGGTTATAGGTAAGGACAAGGTCGGTATTATCGCGCTTGCAAGTGCGGAATGTGCAAAGTACGGTGCAAATATCATTGATATAAGCCAGACGGTTATGAAGGAGTATTTTGCAATGATCATGCTCGTTGAGCTTACGGGAGTAAAGGTTGATTTTGCTTCGTTTGCAGGTGCTATGGAGCAGGCAGGCCGTGATAACGGTGTTGATATCCGCGTGATGCACGAGGACATTTTTAATTCGATGCACAGGATCTGAGTCGGAGGGAAAAATGCTTAACACACAGGATATTCTTGAAACAGTCAGAATGATAAGAGAGGAAAATCTTGATATAAGAACGGTAACTATGGGTATATCGCTCTTTGATTGTATATCGGACGATCCCTCGCGTCTTGAACAGAAAATATATGATAAAATAACTGCCTCCGCCAAAAATCTGGTCAGCGTTTGTTCCGAGCTTGAGCGTACGTACGGTATTCCGATCGTTAATAAGAGAATAAGCGTAACGCCAATATCCTACGTAGGAGCCGGTCTTTCGTCGGACGGATTCGTCAGACTTGCAAAGGTGCTTGAGCGCGCGGCGACAGATCTTGGTGTAAACTTTATCGGCGGCTATTCGGCTCACGTGCAGAAGGGCGCTATAAAGGGCGCTGCCGCGCTTATAGAATCTATTCCCCAGGCTATGCTTGAGACCGAGCACGTTTGCTCGTCCGTCAACGTTGCCACAACGAAAGCGGGAATTAATATGGATGCAGTAAAGCGCATGGGTGAGATAATAAAGGATACGGCTTATCTCACAAGGGACAGAGATTCCATCGGATGCGCAAAAATAGTCGTTTTCGCAAATATGCCCGAGGATAATCCGTTTATGGCGGGCGCGGTGCACGGAATAGGCGAGCCCGATACGGTTATCAACGTAGGCGTTAGCGGCCCCGGCGTTGTTGCGGCGGCGATAAAGGAAGTCGGTCAGTGCGATTTTTCCATTCTTGCGGAAACGATCAAGAAGATAGCGTTTAAGATAACCAGAGTAGGTCAGCTTATTGCTGCTGAAGCAGCAAAGCGCCTTGGTGTTCCTTACGGTATCGTAGATCTTTCGCTTGCTCCTACGCCTGCCGCGGGAGACTCTGTTGCGGAGATACTTGAAAATATGGGTCTTGAATGCACGGGAACTCACGGCACTACCGCAGCTCTTGCGCTCCTTAACGACGCTGTTAAAAAAGGCGGCGTTATGGCAACCAATCACGTCGGCGGACTTTCGGGAGCATTTATTCCCGTATCCGAGGACAGAGGTATGATATCCGCTGCTGAGAAGGAAACTCTTTCTATCGAGAAGCTTGAGGCTATGACGGCTGTTTGCTCGGTAGGTCTTGATATGTTCGCCGTTCCGGGCGATACTCCCGCTTCGACGCTTTCGGGTATAATTGCAGACGAAATATCTATCGGAGTTGTCAATAATAAGACCACCGCAGTGAGAGTTATTCCCGTATACGGAAAGGGCGTTGGGGAATACTGCGAGTTCGGCGGACTTCTCGGATATGCTCCGATAATGCGACTTCACGGTGAGTCGTGCGCCGACTTTATAAACAGAGGCGGCAGAATTCCCGCGCCGATACATTCGCTTAAGAACTAACCGAAAATATGCATAAAAATAACGCAAAATAGAATAAAAAGGACGAAAAGCCGAAAAAACTCGTGAAAAAAAGCTTTTCGTCCTTTTTATTTTGACCGAAAAAGATTTTTTGCGACAGAGTCAAAATGACAAAAAGAAACGAAGTTTTGAAGTATAATGATAAAAAACGAGATTTTTTCAGGAGGTCATATGGAAGCTAAAGCAAAGGAAAAAACTAAAAGGTCAGGGATGTTTTCGGGACTGGGCAGTTCTATGAAGGAGAGCATCGGTAAGGAGGGCGGTCTTGGTACGTTCAGGCTTTGGATAAATCTTGCTACTTTAACGCTCGGATTTTTATTCGGAGGATGCCATTTGGTGTTCGGCTCTTATCCACTTGGACTTGCCTTGATATCGGCACTGCCTGTGTCTGTCTGGCTTGCTATGCTCGGAGTCGTTCTCGGATCGCTGACGCTCGGCAGGTCGGGAATAATCTACGCTATGATCTGCGTGCTTGGCGTATTCTTACGAGTTATTATTTCGGGGAACGACAAGGTCAAACCTAAGGATGCAGGGAAAGAAGGAGGTCTTTTCCGCGAAAGCCTATCTCTTCGAGTGTCGAGCGCGGTAATTGCGGGATTCGTTGCGGGAATATATGAAATATTACTTGAGGGATTCTCGCTGGAAACCGTGCTTTTCGGTGTGTCAATGGTAATTTTTCCTGCGGTCTTTACGTTTCTTTTTGCCGGAGCTTTTTATCACGGGGTAGGCGTAAAGACGTTGATTTTCGGAAGCGCCGCGTGCTTTGATGTGGGTGAAGGAAAAAAAGAAAAAGTCCGTGATGCATATTTTAAAATATCACTTCTTTGCTATATAGCGCTTGCTGCAATAGCTCTTAACAAATACAGATTTTTCGGTATAGACTTAAGCTTCGTTTTCGCATCACTGATAACTTTATTTGCGGCAAAGCGCTTTGGAGCGCTTTTTGGCGCTGTTGTTGGATTTGTATCATCAGCGTTCGTTTCGGGGCTTTATTCTCCTGCGTTCGCTCTTGCAGGAGCGGGCGGTGGGGCGCTTTTCTCGTTTGGAGCTTGGTATGCCGTGCTTCTCGGCGGTACGCTTCTGTCGCTTTGGGGCGCTTACGTATCGGGCGTGTCGGGTTTTCTCAGCCTTTTGCCCGAATATCTGATAGCTTGCTGCATCATCTTCCCGATGTTCAGATTCTTTGAGCGCGAGAGCTCGCCCGAGAATAAGGACAGCATTCTAAGGCGCGCGACCGATATGGTAGGAACTATGGCTCTGGCATACAGAAACAGGCAGGCGCTGTTTCCCGAGAAGGTTGAAGAAAGCCTGAATGCTCTTATACCGACGGTCGCTGAATTTTGCCACGGGGATGCGCTATCCGAAGATTATTCCGCTTTTTCAAAGATGCTCGCCGAGGCAAAAGAGAAAATTCTTGTAAAAAGGGAACTCGATGAGGAGCTAACAGATAAGCTTGAAATTATATTTTCCGATTTTGGTTTCGGGGGTGGTGTGATCCGTGCTTTTGGAGACAGAAAAAAGTATATTATATGCTCGGGAAAGGATCGCGACGGCACACTCATAACAGCCCCCGAGCTTAAACGACGTTTTGAGGACGAATCGGGAATGAGATTTTCCGCACCTGAATATTACAGACGCGACGATATGGTGCTGATGGAGTGCGAGGCGGTTGCAAAATATAAGCTGGAAGGCGCTGTAGCCGCAGGCGTCGGGACAAGCGGAGAGATATCCGGTGACAGCTCAAAACTCTTTAAAAGTAAAGAACTGTTTGCATACGGTGTGATTTGTGACGGTATGGGAAGCGGAAGAGAGGCTAAATGCGCATCGGACTTCTCAACAAGCTTTTTGGACAAAGTTCTCGGGTGCGGTACATCGGAAGCAACGGCGCTTCATATGCTTAACAGAGCGCTTGGTCACGGCAAAGAGGAGTGCAGCGTTGCGGTGGATATCTTTTCTCTCGATCTCATTCTTGGCGAGGCGAAGTTTATAAAAAGCGGCGCGGCATGCTCATATATCAAAAGAAAAAGCTCGCTCTTCAGGATAAAGAGTGAAACGATGCCGATAGGACTCATAAAAAAGGTCGATGCAGAGCAGATTTCCGTAAACGTATCCGAAGGAGATATCATTATTATGGTTTCAGACGGAGTTTCATCGCCAACAGATGACTCGCCTTGGCTCGTCGAGTTTTTGAATAAGCCTGCAATCCGGGACCTTAACGAGTATGCCGAGACGATTTTGGAGCTTGCAAAAAAGAACTCAAAAAGCGGAGATGATATGAGCGTTTTAGTAATGAAGGTGGGGTATGAGAATTAGCATTTCCACTTGATTATCCGCCATCCGTGTGATATAATATACGTACTATGTCGTGAAGGCGGTACATTTTTTGATGAAGGCTATAGCTATAATTTTGTTTTGCGTAGGAGCAGCTTTAGCGTTTTTTGCGATTTTGAATTTCATTTTTTCTGTAATGATATCAAGACCTGCGAAAACCGCAAAGGTAATTGGTTTTCTCTCTGAGTCAAAAACAAGAAAAAACGTTGTGCTCCGAGGCAGAAAAGGAAAATTTATCGGTTTTTTGAAGTTCTTTACGAAAACGAAATACCGTTTTACCGTTCGAGGCAAAAGCTATGTAGCAAGAGGAGAGCATTACGGACCGCGAGGTGAATCAAAGCCCACGGAAGAGGTCACCTATCTCAAAGCCTGCCCGCGAATATGCTATGCCGGTACGGGCTCGGGAGATCTCAGATTTTTAGTGAACGGTTTCGTTCTCGTTTTCGTCGCTGCTTTGTGCGTAGCGTTGGGAATTGTTTTTCTGAATTTTATTTAAAAAAACACAAAGAAAGCGGATGCTGAGTACCTTTCGGTAAAGAGCATCCGCTTTATTCTTTTAGCTATTTTGTTGTGTGGGGGTTAAATGCTTTTTGAGTTTATTTTACAAGCTCGCAGAATTCATCAATATCGTCTGCGATTACCTGAAGACCTGCGCGCCAGAAGTCACGCGAGGTAAGATCGATTCCTGCGATCATGGCGCAATCCTCGATATCGGTAACGCTCGTTGCGCGCAGCAGCTTTTTGTAGGTATCAACAAAGGGTTTACCCTCTGCCTTGTATTTAGCGTAAAGACCTCTTGCGAAAAGACCGCCGAATGCGTAGGGGAAGTTATAGAACGAGAGCCCGCCGCTGTAATAGTGTCCCTTGCAGAGCCACATATAAGGATGCATAAAGTTCTCGTCAAGTCCGTCGCCGTATGCCTTTTTCTGAGCCTCGAGCATAAGAGCGCACATTTTATCTGCGTTCATAAACTCGGTGGGGCGGTTTTCAAATACAGAGCTTTCAAAGGTGTATCTTGAATAGATATCGCAGATTATCTGGCAAGCGTCCATAAGCTGGCTTTCGATAAGAGCTATGCGCTCTTCCTTTTCCTTTGCCTCGGAGATTACCGTGGACATAACGAGCACCTCGTTAAAGGTTGACGCGGTTTCCGCAACGGGCATCGAATAATCCTGGTTGAGCAGAGAGTGAGAGAACACCTGCCTGTCGTGGAATGAGTGTCCGAGCTCGTGGGCGAGGGTTACGATATCGCTGAACGAGCCGTCAAAATTCGTGAGAACTCGGCTCTCTTTTGCGGAGGGAACACCGCAGTCGAAAGCTCCGCCGACCTTACCCTCACGAGGATAGAAATCTATCCAACGGTTTTCAAACGCGTATTTTACCATATCGTGAAGCTCGCTGTCAAAATTGCCGAATATCTTAAGAAGGTAATCCTTCGCTTCTTCAACGGTATAGGTCTTGTCGCACTTGCCCATTGGCGCGAAGAGATCGTACCAGGGGAGTCCGCCCTCGTGACCGAGAGCCTTTGCTTTTGCCTTAAGGTATTTTCTGAAGTGAGGCATATACTCTTCCATAGCGCCGAGAAGAGCATCAAGGGTTTCTTTCTTCATTCTCGAGGTATAGAGAGTTTTTGCGAGAGGAGATTCGTAGCCTCTGAGCTCGCACTCGGTGAGCACCTGAAGCTTGATGCTGTTAAGTGAGAAGGCAATCGCGTCCTTTATGGAGTCGTAGCAGGCAAGCTCTGCCTCGTATGCCGCGCGACGGGTTTTTGCATCGGGGCTGTACGCGAGATTTCTTACGCTCGAAAGTCCCATTTCCTTACCGTCAACGGTAGCCTTTACACTGCTCGTAAGCGAGCTTTGAAGATCGCTCCACGCAGATGCGCCGCTGAGGTTAAGCTTTGCAAAAACAGTTTCCTCGCCCTCGGAGAGAAGATATTTGCTGTCGCGTAGAATGTTCATAAGGTAATACTTATACTCTGAAAGCGCAGGCGTACTGTTGATTACTTTCTCAAGATCATCGAAGCTTGCGATAAGCTTGCTGAGAGCGGCGCTAGGCGCTGCTGTTGAGCTTATTATCGCCATAACTCTTCCGAGAGCGGAAGCGGCTTCTACGTCTGCGGTATTTGCTGAGTATCTGAGATTGGCGAATATTGCAAGCTTATTTGCAAGTGATGAAATTTTTTCGGTATTTGAAATGAAACTAACGAGAAGCTCGCTTTTTTCCATCGAAGCGGCTGATTTTGCAAAATCGGCAAGCGCTTTTGCTTCACCGTCTAAAGCTGCGAGGTCCTCTGCATATCGAGGATCGTCAAATCCGTTATATAAAATACTAAGATCCCAGGTTTTCATAGGTTTATCCCTTCTTTTTTAAAATATATGCTGTTATTATATCATAATGAGATATAAAAGTAAAGTGCTTTCTCGTTTTTGTGACTCTATTCTTGCTTTTTCATAAAATGATAAGGGGTAAACCGTGCCAACGTTGTGATAACGTGGCGGCAGCCTCATATTACTCTATATCAGAGGAAGGAAAACGGTATGAAGATCGTTCTTGTTCGTTCACCGAAATTTTTAGCGCCCATACTTAAAAAGCTTTTCGGAATTAAGTAAAAAATGATTATTTCACTCAGGTTTCACTTGCCTGTGTGATATTATTTGTGCATCCTATATATTGAAAGCAGAGCGTTAACATTTCGCTCTGCTTTTTTGATAATAGTTTGTCAACTTCGCGTATTATTCCAATTTTTCTCATATTATTAATCTCCGCATAAAATTTGATTTTTGTCCTGTTACAAGACAATTATTTCTTGAAAGTAGTATATCATAAAGTGTGTCTTATGTCAAGACAAAACTTTGAGATGGAGATTGTTATGGCGCGAATAATAGATGGCGAAAAAAAGAACCTAATAGGAAAAAATCTAAAAAAGCTCAGGAAAAAAATGAAAATAAGTCAGCAAGAATTATCAGCAAAGTTGGAACTGTTGGGAGTATATATTTGTCGAGGCTCAGTTTCAAGAATTGAGGACTATTCCAGAACAGTTACGGATATTGAGCTTTATGCCATTGCAGAAGTGCTGGGTGTTGACATCGGTGAACTTTATTCAAAGGATGGTTCAAAAGAGAATTAAGGCTTCCGTCTGCATCGATATATGAATAATGTATATTTTGAAATAACATAGGCTGGTTCGGGTTGAAATAACCTTGACCAGCCTGTTTTGTTGATATAGCAATGGGCCGAGTTGAAGCTTTTAATAAGTCAACAACTCAACCCTTCGTATTAAATGTTTTCGCAAATAAATTTAAATATAAGGTCGCCCGAGCCCTTCAGCCCTTCGTGACCGTAATCGGGGTAGATCTCCATTTTCTTTTCTGCGGTTATTTTGTTATAAGCCGCAAATTGCGTGGATGGAGGACAGGTCGTATCCATAAGGCCTGTGGACATATAAACCTTAGCCTTTATTCTCGGAGCTAAGAACTGAAGATCGATATAACCGAGTTTTTCGAAAAATTCATCAATATGCTCGTGGCGGGGATCAAAGTGGCGGAGATAGTATCTCATACCTTCGTATGCGCCCTTGTCAAGGTCCATATCCCATACGCGCTTATAGTCGCAAAGATAAGGATAAACCGGAGCGCAGAGCTTGATTTCGGGAACAAGAGATGCGCAAGCGAGAGAAAGCGCGCCGCCCTGCGAGCCACCGGTTACGGCAACTCTGGTTTCGTCAACATAATCAAGTGACATTACGACCTTTGCAAGAGCCGCTGTATCAAGGAAGAGATCGCGACATAGAAGGTCATTTGGCTCTCCGTCAAAGCCACGCATGAATGGTGTTGTATAGGTTGTGCCGGGAACGCCGCCGACGTCCTCGGAGTAACCGCCTTGACCGCGCGTGTCAAGCATAGCAACGACGTAGCCTTGAGCTACGTATTTAATCGCATCATTCCACTCGGGGGATGAGCCTGAAAGTCCGTGAAAAACGAGAACCGAGGGAGCCTTACCGACAATAGTTTTCGGCTTTAAGAATTTAGCAAATATTCGTGCGCCTTTTGTACCGTTAAAGGTGAGCTCGAATGCTTCGGATATCGAACAAGGAAAATCGTGTGGTGCGAATGCGGGATCGAGGTCGATAGAGTTAAGCTCTTCAAGCGATGAGTTCCAGAATTCATCAAAGTCATTTGGTTTAGGATTAACTCCCATATATTCTTTAAGTCGGGCGAGTGGCATGTCGACAATTGGCATTTTTAAAAATCTCCTTTGTAAAAAATAATTAAATGTAATTAATTGTTTTCGTTTTTGACACTATTTCCTTTTTTCTTAGGTTGATAATTGAGAATGAATATGCCGAGGCACACAAGAAGAAGCGCTGCTATAAGGTTGATTATTCCGACGTTACTGTCCTCGGTGAGAAGAAGAGAGGTAAGCAAAACTCCGAAGATAGGGGTGGTGAAGCTGAATATTGTAACCTTTGACACGGGGTTATACTTAAGCAAAATACCCCACAGTGAATATGCAATGGCTGAGAGAAAGGCGAGATAAACGAGAACTGCAATTCCTTTACCGGATCCGAGGTTGATTTCTCCGCCGAAGCAAAGACCGATTATTATCATAACGGCGCCGCCGAGGATGAACTGATACCCGCTTATAGTTACGGGATCCTCGTCCTTTGAGAATATCTTTATGAGTGTTGAAGAAACCGCAAGGGAGATCGCAGAAAAAATACAGAATCCGTCACCAAGGAAGTTCATAGTAAGGTTAAGTCCCGTAAGATTTATAACGACTATGCCGCTAAGACCTAACACGCACGCAAGGATCTTTTTTGCGTTCAGCTTTTCAAGCTTGAACATCAAGGATGATACGAGAATAGCGAAGAAGGTAGATGAGCCTGTAAGAATAGTACCTTTAACGCCGCTTGTGTTTGCGAGTCCTACGTAGAAGAATATATACTGAAGAACCGTTTGAAACGCCGAAACTATCGCGATCTTTCCGTAATTTTCTACCTTGGGATAAAGAAATTTTTTTCTTGCGATGCTAAAAATTACGACGGTGAGCACTCCCGCGAAGAAGAAGCGTATTCCCGCAAACAGTATCGTGGAAGGAACGTCCTTTTCGGGAAGAAGCAAGCCGTAGCCTATCTTAATAAAGGGCGTTGCGCTGCCCCAGAGCGCGCAGCACAGAAGCGCTACGAGGGTTATGAAGAGGGGATGAGTAAAAAGAGCCTCTCCCTTGATTTTTAAAGCTTTCACAGTTTTGATACTCCGTTGATTTCGATCTATCATATCATAACATAAGAAGCGGGTAAAGTCAAGATTGAAGAGGCTTTTCTTGTTATTTGTTTTTTACTTTTATTTAGTCTTTATGATATTATTGCGCTTTTGTAATATAAGTAGGCTTATATCCATAGGCTTCCTCGAATACGGTGTTCCAAGCAGCCGTGTTGTCCGCCATCATTTTTTTGACACGGTCGCGCTCGTCCAGTGACATATCGGGGTGGATCGGAGAGCAGATATTTACGGTGTATTCCTGGATAGGGAAGCCGTCCTCGCCTATAAGGTCGGTATCCTTCATAGTGATAAAGCAGGGAAGTATCGGCACTTCGTTTTTGACGGCAAAGCTGAATGCGCCGGCTTTTAGAGGTTTAGGCTTTCTGTAATTCCACCACATACTCTGCTCTGGGTAGACGAGAACAAAGTTACCTTTTTTGAGAAGGGTGTTCGTTGCATCAATGAATTTTTTTAGAGTTTTACAGTTCGAGGAGAGTGGGAGCGTGTTGCAGTTTCTCATAAGAAATCCGTAAAAGCCCGGGAAGCTCGTGTAGTTTCCCTCTCTTATAACGCGAAAGAATTTTCTCTTTTTATGACCCGAGGCATCGTAAGCCATCTGTATCGCAAAGCTATCAAATGCATTGAAGTGGTTGCAGGTTATTACTGCACCGCTGTCAAGGTTTTTGAAGTTTTCAACGCCACGGATCTCCTTGACGATCATTTTTTTGTCCTTGATAAGACGTCTTACGAAAAGACGCGCCGCGCCGAATGCGACCTTGGTTTTTATCTTCTTAAAAATGCTGTTACTTAAGTAATTGATATCCTCGGGCATAAGGACCTTTGAGGGGGGATCGTTTTCAACGTCAATATCAAACTTTCCTTCTCTCTCGTATTCGTCAATCTTTTTTAAAACCGCAACTCTGTCGGCGGAACGCCCTTTTGCATTTAGGCGAGCAAGGTAATTGTCCTCTCTGTTTGTTTCGGTTATCGCGAGTTGTAAAAGCTTATCGCAGCTTTCGGCATCGCGCGCACGCTCCTCGTCGGTGTAAGCGTCAAGCTCGGCACGGATATCGGAGTATACCGATGTATTTTCCGCATATTTCCAGAATATATCGCCGTGTCTGCAATCCGCATAATGCCAAGGCTTGCTCGTCATTATGTAATGAAGTATCTTTGCTTCCTCTATGGGGTATGGAATCTCACCGAAAATCTCGGTGTTCCATCTTTGGTCGAGCCAGAAAACGCGATCTTTGCAGATAAGGTTGAGATAATCCTCGTCCTGAGTAACAACGAAATTATATTCACCGAGCAGCTTGATAAATTTATCAAGCACTTTTTTCTCTCTGAATTTTTGGCAATTTATTACTATCATACCGGCGTTGAAGAATGCGTGCCTTGAAACTCCGACCACCTGCTCCGCATAAGTGCCGTATTCGTCAACCTGTACCATTGCTTGCTCGTGGCACGCGCCGACGTAGTTTTCCTTTATATCTATCTCGTAAAGCTCGCTTATATCTCCCTGTACTACGGTATCACTGTCGATGTATATTGCTTTATCGTAGCCACGGAAGAGCTCTGCGATAAACATTCTGTAGTATGTAGTTTTGGAGTAATAATCTCTTATGGGGAGTCTGTAAGCGATATCCTGAAGTCTGCTCGCGAGGTTTATAAAGCTTAAAGAGAAGTTTTTGTTTTGCAGTTTTGTCAGCTCCGCTCTCATTTTTTCTGACAAACCCGTGTGTAGAATATATACTCTGTAATCGTAGTCTTTGCTTGCGTTTTGTATCATGGACGTGAGTGATACTATTGTGTATTTTATAAACGTATCATCACACGAGTAAAAAATAGGTATTGTCTTTTTGCTCATTTATTATTGATCTCCCTGTCGTACTTTTCCTTAAGATAAATGTACTCATAAAGAATGTCGTCAAAGGTGTAGTATCCGAATGTCTTGTGTATTCTGCTGACCTGCCATTGCTTGATATTGTCGGTATGAGGGTAGGGAAGCCAGAACAGTCTTTTTGAAAAATGTCGAACGACTGTGCTTTTGTGCAAAAACTTTTGGTCGTTGAATTTTTGCGGAAGAACCTTTCTTTTTGCGCTCGAACGTATGAGCGCGCTTTGATCTGCGAAAACGAGTTTTTTTGTTTTTATCAGCTCGCGCGCTTTCTCGAAAAGCCCCGTTTCTCTCGCTCGTCGCATATTAAACAAAATAACGCCCGCGTTGATATAATTTGGGTTGATTAAATATTTTCCGTAGTGATCTCTTGCGGCGGCATACTCAACCTCTTCTACACTGAGTTTATAGAGAAGCCTTATATCTCGGTTGAATAGTATATCCGCATCAAGATACAGAAGCTTGTCAGGAATGCCGTTTACCAAGTCGGCAAAAAGACGGATGAGGGTGTAGGGTGAGCAGTATGCTCCTTCGTTCGGACATCCCGAAAAATGCTTCATATATAAATCGGTTACGTCGCACTTTATAACTTTATTTTCGGAATTATAGTCCTTTACTACGTCCGAAAGAAATGCGACCTTACCGTCGCTTATGGAAATGTAGCTCTCTTTCAGGTGAGGCAAGTCCATAGTGAAGATATAGAAGGTGAACGGCTCTTTTGTGCTCGTGCGCTTGAGTATCGAGAGGGCGCTTGTTAAAATACCGTCGAATACTCCGTCGTTGCCGCAGAATAAAATATTAATCATCTTTTTGATCTTTCTTTATATATTGTATCTTTACGTACGTTGAAGTTTTTGCCCGCTCGCTCATACAGGCGTAGACCTTGTTACGCAGGTCTGCTCTTTGTTCTTTCGGCGAAAGCTCGGGGTCTGCATAGAACGGCCCGTCAACGTATGTGATTATTTTGACCTTGTTTCGGGAAAAAAACTTGCGCTCGTGGTAGGTGTTTGTAAAGCAGAATACGGGAGCGTTGAGCTTCACGGGATACGAGAATGATACGTCGGTAAATGGGCGTATTCCCGTATAATACGGCCAGATATGCGCTTCGGGATAGATAACTACAGCGCACCCTTCCTTGATCCGTCTTTCCACCGCGGCGATGAAGTTTTTATAAGCCTTCATATTGTCGGGGAGCGGAATTGCTCCAAGGGACGGTGTGATCCTTCCGAGAAACGGCATAGATACGTTGTTCGGATGAACGATCACATATTTGTCCTGACTGACCCCGAGCATATTTGGTATTAATGCATCTCCGATGTCTTGAGAATGGTTACCGTAAATGAAGTAGCCTGTTTTTTTGAAGGTCTTGAGCTTTTTTGCCCCAACCGATTTGTGGGCAAACTTGAGCTTGGTATACAAAAACGCAAGAGGGGTTGCTATGATTCTATACCAAAAGAAGTGAGTGAATTTTTTGAAAAGCGAGTCGTGGCAATAAACGTAATTTTCATCTATTTTCTTAGGAGTTATTTTTGCTATCGAAAACTCGTCGTTTAATTCGTCTGTGTAATATATAACTTTTCTTTTATCCATTTTTGAGTCCTCATATCTGTTTTCGCTGAGGTGTACTGATTTTTTTGCGTCGAAAGTATATCACAAGAAAATAATAAATTCAATATTTTTTGCTCTCGACCTGTTTCTATCAAAAATAGAATTCTCGGAGAAGGTGAACTTTGATGTCCGATAGGACTCCACAAAACTGAGAATTCCTCATCACGTGTTGACTTTTGCGCCTTTTCGTGCTATAATTAGCATAAATACTAAAATATTTAATCGATATAATTAAAAAATATAATTTTCCGCAAATTAACAAAAAAACATTAAGCGTAAATAAAGATTTACATCAGTATAAGGCAAAAAGGAGGTACAAAATGCAAAATGTAAAAGAAATTATAGCCAAAAATCTTGTCTCTTTGCGAAAAGCTCGTAAGCTTACTCAGCAGGATCTTGCCGAAAAGCTTAATTACTCGGATAAAGCAATTTCACGGTGGGAGCACGCGGAAACGCTTCCTGATATAGAAACGCTTTGCAAAATATGCGATATCTACGGTGTGAGATTTGAATATTTGCTTCAGGAAGAGCAACCCGAAAAGAATAATCCGTACATAATAAGAACCGATATTCCCAGCAGAATAGTTACTATGTGTATAGCAGTCTGCACTGTGTGGATAGTTGCTTTTGTCGCGTATATGTACAGTAATACAATCTTTGGTAATAACAGATGGACATTATTCATTTGGGCCATTCCAATATCGTGTGTAGTTTGTCAGATATACAATAAGGTGTATTTTATGAACAACGCTTTTAGGTGTGTCATGTATTCCGTTGGGCAATGGAGTACGATACTTGCTATTTATCTGCAGCTTTTAGAGCATAATATCTGGATGCTATTCGTTGCGGGTGTACCTGTTCAGGCTGTAATAATTCTGACGACGATACAAAGGTATAAAATGGGAAAATTACATATTGCAAAGGAGAGTAAATAATGGGTACTGTTGGAATAATTATATTAGTAGTTGAATGCGTCGGGCTTTTAGCTCTTCTTGTTGCGTATCTCGGAAGTTATATAACCTACAGAATGGCATTTTACAATAATCCCGAGAAAAATAAGGTCGATCCTTATAGATATATCAAGGATAATGACGAGCCGAGAAATCTTTTTTCAAAGTCCTTGGTAGATAGGATACTTGCCATACCGTGTGAAAATATATACGTAACCTCTCACGATGGACTAAGGCTTCGCGGAAGGCTTTATATGGTGGACAAGGATGCTCCGTTTGCAATTCAGTTTCACGGTTATAAGAGCATGCCGATGATAGATTTTTCGGGCGGCGGTGAGATGGTAATGAAGATGGGGATCAACGTTATTATGGTTGATGAGAGAGCGTGCGGCGAGAGCGAGGGGAAAACCGTTTCCTTCGGGTATCACGAGAGCCGTGACGTGCGCACGTGGATAAAGTATGTGACGGATAATTACGGTATTGACAGAAAGGTGCTTCTGTTTGGCGTTTCTATGGGCGCTGCGACCGTTATAATTGCAGCAGGTCAGGGTTTGCCGAAAAACGTTGTGGGCGTATGCGCTGATTGCCCCTGCGCATCGACTAAAGAGATCGTTACAAAGGTTATTTACGATATGAAGCTGCCCGGAAAGCTTCTTTATCCCCTCGTAAGACTCGGCGCTATTATTTACGGTAGGTTTGATCCCGATACGGCTGACGCGAAAGCGATCGTTCACCGCGCGAGAGTTCCTATCCTTCTTATTCACGGCGAGGGAGATGATTTTGTTCCTTGTGATATGAGCCGTGATATTGCGAAAAATTCAAAACTCGTTGAGCTTCATACTTTCCCTGAGGCCGGTCACGGACTCAGCTTTGTGTATGATACGGAACGCTACATAGAAACTGCTGAAGAGTTCTGCAAAAGATGCTTAAATGCGTGAATATGACAACAAATAGTTACAAACAAGGAGAAATATATCATGAAACCACAGAAGAATATGCATGGATTTGAATTCATATCCTCGCGCGAGGTACCCGAGCTTTCGGGAACACTTCACGAGGCTGTATATACAAAGAACGGAGCAAAGCTTCTGTTTATCGACAGAGAGGATTCAAACAAGACCTTTGCTATAGCTTTTAAAACCATACCGACGGATGATACCGGTGTTTTCCACATTATCGAGCACTCGGTCCTTTGCGGTTCCGAGAAATATCCCGTAAAGGAGCCGTTTGTTGAGCTTCTTAAAGGCTCTCTTAAAACATTCCTTAACGCCTTTACTTTCCCCGATAAAACTATGTATCCCGTGTCATCGAGAAACGAAAAGGATTTTTTAAACCTTGTTGATATCTATATGGATGCGGTGCTTCACCCACTGGCAATAAAGAAAAAGGAGATATTCTACCAGGAGGGTTGGCATTACGAGCTTCACAAAAAAAGTGATGATATCATATATAAGGGCGTTGTTTTCAACGAGATGAAGGGAGCTTACTCTTCTGCCGATGAGGTTGAGATGGAAGAGATGAGCGCGCTTCTTTATAAGGATAGCTGCTACGGACGTGATTCGGGCGGTAATCCCACTGCGATCCCGACACTCACTTACGAGGACTTTGTTGCTTCTCACGCTAAATATTATCACCCCTCAAACTCAAGAATTATTCTTGACGGAAGCGTTGACCTTGATAAGACCCTGGCACTTCTTGATAGCTTCCTTTCCGAGTATGACTATCTTGAGGTGGATTCGGATATACCTATGGTAGAGCCTATGGGATATGCGGAGAAGACCATAGCATATGAGATATCCGAGGGTGAGGATCCCGAGGGTAAGGCGAGGGTATGCCTTGGATTTGCGGCATCCGATTTCAGCGACAGAAAAACTATCTCGGCTCTTACGATACTTTCCGATGCTATTGCGGGTACGAACGAAGCGCCATTCAAAAAGGCAATGCTGGATTCAGGACTTTGCGAGGACGTTAACTTTATTTCATATGACGGAATTCAGCAGAATTCCATCCTTATAGAGATAAAGAACGTTAAGGAGCAGAATATAGATAAGGTGAAGACTCTTTGCTTTGACACCCTCAGAGCTATTGCAGACAGCGGAATAAATAAAGATGCGCTCCTAGCTTCTCATAACAGTCTCGAATTCCGTATGCGCGAGCAGGATATGGCAACGTTCCCCGCAGGTATAGCTTATGCGATAAGCGCGCTTGATACGTGGCTTTACGGCGGAGATCCTATGAGCTCTCTTTCCTTTGAAAGTGATATAGCATTCTTAAGAGATGCGCTTTCGGGTGATTACTACGAAAAGCTTCTGAGAAGAATCTTTCTTGAATCAAAGCACAGCGCTGCTCTTTATATGCTTCCTTCCGCAAAGCTCGGCGAGCAGAGAATAGCGCTTGAAAAGAGCAGACTTGCGCTTGCAAAAGCAAATATGGATGACGAGGATCTTGATAAGCTCATAGCTCTCAATGATGAGCTTGAAGCCTGGCAAAAATCCTCCGACAGTGCTGAGGCTCTCGCGACGATACCCTCGCTCGGTGTTGAGGATATTAATAAGCTTCCCGAAAAATATCCTTCTACCATTTATGAGCTTGAAGGAGTTCCGGCGGTTTATACCGAGTCGAGCTCAAGAGGAATAACTTATACGAGTCTTTTGTTTGACGTTTCCGATTTTGATAAGGACGAGCTTTGCGTGGCATCTCTGGTTATCGAAATTTTAAAGAACGTTGAAACAGAAAACTATGATGCGGTATCTCTTCAGAATAAAATAAAAACCGAGCTAGGTACGCTCGGATTCGGTTCGATAGTTGCGACAAAGGATGGAAAAACGACTCCTTATATTCAAATAGGAATCAGCTGCCTTGATTCAAAGAGAGCGTCTGCCGTAGAGCTTTGCCGCGAGGTTGCTCTCGGTTCAAAGTTCACCGATAAGTCGGTAATCGAGATAATAGTAAAGCAGCTTAAAACTCAGAGCGCTGAGGCGATTGCAGCATCGGGCCACTCGGTTGCGTTCGCGAGAGCCGCATCGTACGTGAGCCGCGAAGCAGCAGTAAGCGAGTATATAGACGGACTCGAAAATTATCTTTGGATAAAAGAGCTTGATAAGAATTTTGCAGCGAGAGCCGACGAGTTTTGTGAAAAGCTTGCGACCGTATCTTCAAAGATATTCACGAGAGCGAGACTTACAGCTTGTCATTCGGGTTCAAGGGCAGACGAGTATATGAAAAATATGATCGATATGCTTCCCGAGGGGGTAGATTTTGAGCGCGGAAGTAAAATAGAGCCGCTCGGCGTAAGACGTGAAGGACTCCTTATCCCCGCAAGCATTGCTTTCGCATCCAAAGCTGCAAACGTTTTCTCGGTTGCCGATACGCTTCACGGCTCTCTCGGAGCTGTTCGCTCCATTCTTTCGTTCGGATATCTTTGGAATGCTATCAGAGTTCAGGGCGGCGCATACGGAGCAGGGTTCATTAAGAGAAATAACGGTACCGTAGGTTATTATACCTACCGTGATCCCGATGCAAAGCGTTCGCTGGGTGTCTTTGACGAGAGTACGTCGTTCCTTCGTTCGCTTGCGGAGTCGGGTGATGATATCACGAACTTTATTATTGGAGCTGTGGGAGATAGCGATCCGCTTATTACACCCAAGGTGCTTTCCGCGCTTTCCGTGGCTTCTTATCTCAGGGGAGAAACATACGAGTCGAGAGCAAAGGCGCGTGAAGAGCTTATTTCCACGGGTAAGGATGAGCTTCTCGCGATGGCGGATATTCTCGATAGCGCTTTTGCGAATGCCGGTGTCTGTGTTGTTGGCGGTAAGGATAAGCTTGAGGCTTGCGGTGAGATACTCAATAGCATAATAGAGATTTAATACCTATCAAGAACTTTTCTAAAGCATCATTTTGTTAACAATTAATGACAAAAAAACAGAAAAAGAGCGAATCTGGCGGAGATTCGCTCTTTTTTTAAAATGATTCGTTTGTTTTACTTGTGGAGCATTCCTGGAAAATTATGAAAAAGCTTCGTCTGACAGCATTTTGCGCAACGTTGTTTCTGCGTTTGCGTAACGCTCTTTTGCACGCTTCTTGCCTCCCGTGAACTGCGATAAAATTCTGAAGCAAATTACGGTATCTTCGGGGAGATATTTGAATCCCGATTTCTCGGCAAGCGGAGTAGAGGAGAGGTAAACCCCGTATTCGGATGCTAAGCGGTACCCTATGTCATCCTTCTCATCTGCAATCACTGCATTTTCGGGAAGGTATGGCTTGATCTTCATAAAAGGATTATTTTTCTCGTTTTTTGTCCATTCTGTGAAAAGATGCTCCGAGATAATGCATATGTAATAGTCGCCGTAAAGAACTTGCTGACTGAAATTATCAGCGTTTTCTTTGAGGAGAGCAGGGTTTATTGTATTTCCGTCATCTTCCTCTGCTGCGATTTCGCTATCCGAGGGAAGATATATATCAAGAAATGAAATATATCGGTTCCCGTCACCGTCAAAATCGTCAACGTATGTACCTAATGTATCGTAAACCGGTTTGTACACAGCTTCTCCCGCATCGTCGTCAAAAGTTCTGAGATTTTTTCCTCCCGCGTAAAGAACATAAGCATCAAAGGTCGTTTTGTTGCAGGTCTGAAGCGTGCAGAATAGTATAACTACAACGAGAAAAAGCGCAATGATTGAGTGCCATTTATAGTGATATAAAAAGTTTTCGAGCCAAAGACGCGCTTTCGATTTTTCTTTAACTTCTTTTTTTGGAACGTCTCCACCGTTGTCGATATTATCCTCAGTGTTCGTTTTTCTTTTTTTAAACACTATGTCGGGCGAAAAGCGCTCGTCATCGTTTTTTGTAAAATCGGATCTGTCGTTTTTGTCGCTCATAGCCGATCCTTTCTTTTTTTGTTTATATGAAGAGTATAGCATTTTAGACGGAAGTTGTCAATGAAAAGAGTGTTAACTTTAGGCTGTTACCTCTTTTTAGGGGCTCACGTGTCAATAGGTGAGAAGCTCGATCAGAATAATTTCGGGTTTGTTATTCAGTCTGAAAGGGAAAAGGCTGTTTCCTATTCCGCGGCTGACTATCATACGGGTGTTATCACTTTCAAAGAGTCCCTCGTCATATTTTGGGAAGAAGCCTTGATTTGGCGCAAAAAGTCCGCCGATCCCGGGGAGTCTGAACTGACCGCCGTGCGCGTGTCCCGATAAGACGAGATCAAATTCGTATTCGGCATAAATGGGGAAAAGCTCGGGTCTGTGTGATAGAAGCAACGTGAAGCTATCTTGCGAGGTATGCAAAGCTTCTATTTGTTCTTTAACTATCTCTTTTTCGCTTTTGCTGTCAGGACCTTTATAAAACGAAGGATCGTTAATGCCCGATATACTGATGGCAGATGTCCCTTTTTTAATTGAAACCGTGTCATTTTCAAGCACTGTAACGCCGATTTCTTTCAATGAATCCCTTAAAGCATCATATTCTTCGATACGCGACTCGTGGTTGCCTGTCACATAATAACACGGAGCTATACTTATGGCTTCTTTTGCCAGATTTATAGAAATATCAATATTCGTTTTTCTCGAGTCGATAAGATCTCCTGTTATTACAATAATATCGGGGCAGGAAGTTTTTAGCTTTTTGATAAGCTTTTCGTTATCTTTGCCTATTTCTGCGTTATGGATATCTGAAATGTGAGCAATTCGGTATCCGTTAAACTCGCTGCCGAGCTTCTCTGTTTTGAGGGTATAAGAGTTTATCTCAAGCGCTTTATTTGCTATCAGCACCCATACCGTGATAAATATTATCGCGGATATCAAAATAAGCGACACGATGATAAGGGTAAGCTTTTTGTTTAAGCGTTTATTATTTTCGCTCGTTCCGCTATGCTCTTTTGCGTTCGCCATAAGCACCTCTTTTGTTGCGTTTTAACGAAAGTATATCATTTTTATATATGAAAGTCAATAAACGCAATGTTAATTATGGACTAACTTCGCTGCCACCTTGCTTGATCTCCATTCTGCGCCAGCTGATAAATCCGTATATATCGTGTGCGAGAAAAGCGCAGAAGCATATTATAACCGAGAGATAGGATATGTTTTTTATTGCCGCCAGTGTCCAAAGCGCGATCAGCACAAGATCATTTAATGCATATGCGAGAGTGAAATACTTCGAGCGCTTGTATGTCAGGAAAACGGCAGCGAAGCTTGTGGTGACCGAAACTGTGCTTATTGTAAGATTTTCTGTTCCGAAATATTTCAGAGTAAAGAAGAAAATAACGGAAATTATAGGAGTAAGTACGGCAAGCTGATATACGTCCTTTTTCTTGATTTTTGCCGTTTTTACCTCTGCTTCACCTTTTTTATAAGGATTTTTAAGCCACGAAATAAGAGAAAGAACTGCCATGGGAGCCGTCATCCCAACGTACGTGAGAACTTCACCGTAATATTTGCAAAAGAAGGAAATGATTCCGTACATTGAGCTGAATATAATTATAAGCACCTGACCGAGAGGATTTCCTTTTGCGCAGAGTATAAGCGCGAATATGCCGATAACAGATGCTATAAGAGTAAGATAATTCTCTCTGTCGAATATGAGAAACGAACCGATTATCGCGGCAAGCGACGAGCAAATTAATATAAGCTCTGTTTTTGTAAAGTAGTTTTTTAGTTTGCTGATAGTCATTATTTATACTCCAAAACAATAAAAAAACAAAATAAATGTAAATAATAGTTATCTTTCTCTGATTAAAAAAGCATTCGAATACACATCTTCTATGACCTAACGATGCGTAAACGAATGCTTTTGCTTTCAGCTGAACATTCACTACCCGGTGGCAGTTTGTTGTTTTTTGCTTTTATTTATACCGACGTTATCAGTTGGTTTCGGGCTTCATGGTTGGGATTTTATACCTGTTTTTTATGTAACCCTACGTAAAGCCGATTTTCTTCTTTATTTTGCGGAGTTTAGATGACGGATAGCTTATCGGTCTTTTGTATTTTTGGCAGTGTATCGGAACGGACAAACCGTTTGACGTGTATTTCGTTTCTTTTATCATAACTCCTCCGAGCAGAATTTTGATATTTTTTGATAGTTATATTATATCATACGTTTTCCCAACTTGCTATACTAGAAATGAAAAGAAGCAAAAATTAATAATAAATTAAAATTCAAAGGAGAAACGATATGAAAAAAACGGCAAAATTGCTCATTCTCTCGGTTGTTTGTATGCTTGTGCTCTTCGTTTCCATCCTTGCGATTACTTCTTATGCAAGTGATGACGGAGCCGAGGCGACGCCTTACGGTGACGTTCCCGCAAATTATGCGGATGAGAACGTTTATCCATTCGTGATTTTTGATACGAGTTGTAATAGCGTGTTACTAAGGGGGAAATGAATATGAAAAGTTATTGGATATGGCATTATGGCGAATATGAAATTTTTCACACTATGAATGTTCATTTAAGAAGGGAAACCCGAGGATATCATATTCCTGCTTATTGGAAACTGTGTACACCTTATGCCTCGGTTAAATTTAGAAAACAAGTAAATTCAGAAGGTGGATATCTTCTTTGTTGCATAAACGGAAGCGGTTGTGTTTCCATCGACGGAAACCTGTATGATCCCGGAAAGCGTATTGAAATCGCACCCGGACTCCATACCGTTGATATTTGTGTTTCCAATTTCGGGGGGCTTCCCGCAGTATTTATAGAAAGTGATATTTGTCCAAGTGACGCAACTTGGAGTTGTAACCATTATGCAGGGGATTTCTCTCCCGTCGGTTATCATCCTTTTTTTGATGACGTTGCTAAAAACCCGGAGGTGTTTCCCTTTGAATACGAGAGACGCACGCCTATTAATAAGGAGTTGTTGAAAGGCGGTGTTTTGTATGATTTTGGTACGGAGCTCTTTGGATTCCTTAACATAGAGAATGCAAATGATGGCGAAACTATTGGCGTTTTTTATGGAGAAAGCCGTGAAGAGGCTCTTGATACAGCTTATAGTTATCTTTCGGACTCTGTTTGGGGGCAAAAGAGTTACCGTCTACGTCAAAGAGCATTTCGGTACGTTTATTTAGAGGGGAATGCTTGTGACGTTGCATTGTCCGCGGATTTTGAATATCTTCCCGTCGAAGCCAAAGGAACCTTCACGTGCGAAAACGCTCTTTTTAATAAAATATATAACGCCGCCGTCCGCACCTTTCACCTGAATTGCCGTGAAGGCTTTTTTGACGGAATCAAAAGAGACCGTTGGATATGGTCCGGGGATGCATATCAAAGCGCAAGAATAAACAGATATCTTTTTGCCGACAAGGATATTGAACAGCGCACGCTGATAGGACTTATAGGCAAGAAGCCTATTGAGCAATTTATCAACACCATAATGGATTACAGCTTGCTTTGGATCATTATGCTGAACGAACACTATATGACATACGGGGATAAGGAATTTCTTAGCCGCATATTCCCAATGGCAAGTGAACTTTTGCGTTTTGTTGAAACACGATTAAATAGAGATGGATTTATCGAAGGCTTCAAGGGGGATTGGATTTTTGTCGACTGGTCAAATATGGATAAGTGCGGGGCGGTTTGCGCCGAGCAGATGCTGTTGATCGAAGCATACCGTGCCATGTCTTGTATTTCAATAGCGATTGGCGACGGCGATTGTGATGAGTTGGCAAAAAAAGAAAAAGAGCTTGTTGACCGCGTCAATAAATATTATTGGAATGAAGAAAAGGGCGGTTTTATTGATAGCTATCAATCAGGAAAAAATAATGTTACCCGCCATGCCAACATTTTCGCTGTGCTTTATGGGATAGCAAACGAGCATCAAACTGCAAGTATACTTGAAAACGTATTGAAAAATGACAGTATTACTAAGATAACAACTCCATATTTTGAAGGATATGAACTGGATGCATTGGCAAAGCTTGGAGAATTTGCCGCACTTGAGGAAATGTTGAAAAACTACTGGGGCGGTATGATAGAATTGGGAGCCGAAACAATTTGGGAGGAATATCATCCCGAAATGGTTGGCATAGAGCATTATGCAATGTACGGTAGGAAATATGAAAAATCACTTTGTAATGCATGGGGCGCAGGACCTGTATACATTTTTGGAAGATACTATTTGGGGGTATATGCAACGAAGCCGGGTTATGAAGCTTTTGAGGTCGCTCCGCAGCTTGGCGGTCTTTCTGAAATCAACGGTACTGTACCAATCAACGGAGGCTTGGTTAAGGTAAGCCTAAATTCAAAAACTTTGTCGGTTATCGCAACGAAATCAGGCGGGACGTTGATATGGAAGGGAAAACGATATTCCTTGATGCCGGATCAGCCGATTATGCTTGTGAATAACGATAAAACTTGAGTTGCTTTTTTATCCTATAAGCCCAAAAAATTCCGTACACGCAAGTGTGCGGAATTTTTACTTCATCATTTTGCATACTGCAATAAGTTCTGACGGTAATAAACGTAATAACCGTCAGCGCCGCAGTAGCAATACTCATGCATTCTTTGATAGGAAGTCCGCAGCAATCGGCGGCACTGAGCTTTTGAGTTTGCAAGAGGAAGAACACAAAGAAGGTGATCATCAGCATCGAAAAGAATACCGCAACGGACAGAAGAAGACTTCTTTTGCCGTTCTTTTTTTATTCTTCGCAGAGCAATTTTTGTAATAGGTGATATCATTGCCTCCTATCGCTCACGATCGCTCCGTCTGAAATCGTGATAACTCTTTTTGCCTCGCGCGCCACCGCGTCGCTGTGCGTTACTACAAGAACGGTTATTTTATGCTCTTCGTTCATAGTTTTGAGCAAGCGCATGATCTCGGCGCTGCTCTCGCTGTCAAGATTGCCCGTGGGCTCGTCCGCAAGGATGAGGCGAGGCCTGTTAAACAACGCTCGCGCGATTGCAACCCTCTGTTGCTGACCGCCCGAGAGGGTGCTTGGGTATGCTTGCTCGCGCCCGTCAAGACCTACTGTCTTTAAAATTTCCGAGAGCCACGAGCCATCCACCTCTCTTCCGTCAAGCTCGGTGGGGAGCGTTATGTTTTCGACGATGTTGAACTCCGGAATGAGGTTGTAAAACTGATATATCACTCCTGTTTTTTGACGGCGCAAAACTGCGCTATCTTTATTCGATAGCCGTACGATGTCTTTACCTTCGAAAAGAATACTGCCGCTGTCGGGAATATCAAGGCCTGCTATCATATTAAGGAGCGTTGTTTTGCCTGAGCCCGATTTCCGACGATAGCGATATACTCGCCTTCTTTAACCTGCAGATTTATATTGTCGAGCGCAACGATTTGACCGTCGGCAGTGAAATATTTTTTGCTTAGATTACAAACGTTTAGCATAATTCTGCTCCTTCACGTTTTTGTATTAATTATACTATAATTACGAATCCGTGTCAACAGATGTTGATAAAACTGCGGTTTTAGATGTTAATTTGTTGATAACAGTAAGTTTGATGCACGGTATTTGTGCGGAGTGATATGATGGGTTGAGCCGAAGATAGATATAAAGTATGAGGTTGTTGAAAAGCCGCAGGCTGCTCCGATCTCGGTGATGGACATATCGGTCGTCAAAAGAAGCTTTTCGCATTCGGCAAGCTTCACAGAATTAACGAAACTTGAGAATGACATATTGAGTCCGTTTTTGAAAAGCCTTGACAAATGCGAGGTGCTGACATTGAGCGCTTTGGCGCAAGCGGTTTGAGAGACGGCGGAGAAGTTATGCTTGATATATTCTATTGCTTTTTGCAACGTGAGTTCGTTTGCGGTACTAAGTTTTCTTGTTGCAAGCTCTGGGGTATCTTGTTTCCATACTCTTATCGTATATAGAAACAGCTCCATAACGAAGGTGCGGAGCGCGAGCTCATAGCCGAACGAGCGGTCGTTATATTCATTTAATATTTTATCAAATAAATTTCCGAAATGATATGCTTCGGTTTCGCTGCTTTTTAAAACAGCGCGGTGCTTTTCACAGTTTTGAAGTAAAAGAAGATATGAGTATTCGGATAACGTGTGTTCTCCGGAGAAGATGATGGACGGCAGAAATTTGATAACTACGTATTCGGCTGTGTCATCGAAAAATCCGATAAAATGCGGCTCTTCGCTGTTGACGAATATTGTGTCGCCGGCTTCAAGGGTGTATTTGTTTGCGCCGATAATACAGTGGCAAGTTCCCGTGTGGACGAAAACCATCTCGCAATATTCGTGATAATGAATTAGTCTTATAGATGACGGATCGCTTATCGGTCTTTTGTATTTTTGGCAGTGTATCGGAACGGACAAACCGTTTGACGTGTATTTCGTTTCTTTTATCATAACTCCTCCGAGCAGAATTTTGATATTTTTTGATGGTTATATTATATCATACGTTTTCCCAATTTGCTATACTAGAAATGAAAAAAAGCAAAAATTAATAATAAATTAAAATTCAAAGGAGAAACGATATGAAAAAAACGGTAAAATTGCTCATTCTCTCGGTTGTTTGTATGCTTGTGCTCTTCGTTCCCATCCTTGCGATTACTTCTTATGCAAGTGATGACGGAGCCGAGGCGACGCCTTACGGTGACGTTCCCGCAAATTATGCGGATGAGAACGTTTATCCATTCGTGATTTTTGATACGAATGGTAAATTTATTGCGGCATACGAAAAGCTCTACGGCCCGAACGGAGGTGGTGATCAATCTGCTTTAAACAAGCTTACGTATACCCATTTTGCCAAGAAAACCTATAGCTCGGAGAACGGATGGGCGGAAGGTGTGACCGAGCTTGTTTTGTATATGAGACGCGACTATACTCTTGATAGCGATGAGACGTATGCTAACCTCTCTCATATACAGGGCAACCTTATCTTCGACCTTGGCGGACATACGATAAATCACACAACAACCTCGTGGAGACCTTTGTTTAAGGCGAATGCAAAGGGAAGCTCTAACACCCTCGGTGAAAAAGAGTTTCCGACCTTGATAACCGTAAAAAACGGTAGTATTAAAACCTGCGGTGCGCCGTTGGTTGAAGTGAGCTCGTATAATTCTACCGGAAACGTAGATAAGAAGAAGCTTGAGTTTACGTTCGATAATATAACCTTCGGTCTTGCTCCCGGTTCTAACTTAGCTCACTATATGCTTTGCTTCCAGAATCCCTACTCTACCTCTTACGGGCATAAGACCGCAACGGTAGATCTTATTTTTAACGAATGTACGTACGATCTTGTAACTAACTACAACAATAAGTGCAATGAGATTTTCAGAAACACTCCTGCTGAAACCCAGTACGTAAAATGTAACGTTACGGTAAACGGCGGAAATATAATAACGAGTACTCCGAACCTTAAGCTTTACACCGTAAATACCGACGTCAGCGGCTCTTCGGTTGTTTTCGGAAAAACGACGGGCGGAAATTATACGTCGATAAAGGTTGTAGGCTCTGCCGCAAAACCGAGCTTCGTTGCATTGAATGCGGACGGAGGAACGCTCTCGTTCGTCAAAATTTCGGAGGATGACGAAGGTGCGCTTTACAGATTAAGACCTACAGATCTTGCGAACATAAGCTTCGTTCCTATGATGAGTGTCACTCTCGCGAGCGATTTTATTGCCAACATCTACGTACCAAAAGAGGATTATCTTTTGAGCCTTGAGCTTGACGGAGTCAGCCAAAGTCTTGAGGCGCTTGAATTGAAAAATATTGACGGCAAGGATTATTATCTTATAAAAGTACCGCTTGTTGCATCCGAAGCGGCAAGGGACGTTGTGCTCAAAGCCGGTATTTCTCTTGCGCAAAAGAATGCAAGCGCTACGTTTTCGTTCTCTATCCCCAAATACGCAGAGAAGCTTCTTGATTCAGATTCGCTGAACGTTGAAAAGACTCTTATATCCGACGCGCTCTCTTATATAAAATATGCTTACATATACTTTGACGCGGATGATAAAGACGAGGCTATAGCCAAGATTGAAAAGGTTATAGGAGATCACGTGGGAAGCCTTGTTGTTGAAGGCAGCGGCGCCGAGCCGACTGAGGGGCTTTTGGGAGCAAGCTATGTGCTTGGCGCAACTCCTGCAGTAAGGTTCTATATCCCCGACGGCGCGAGTGCTGACGAATATGGATTCTACGTAGACGGAACGAAGGTTATGGATATATCCGTCGGTTGCAATGATAGCGGCGCTTATATTGACGTAAAGCTTTACGCTTACAAGATGTGCGAGGAGATAACGTACAGTATCGGCGGAGAAGAGATCGGAAGCTATCACATAAATTCCTATTATGAATTCGCAAAGACAAAGAATGACAAGTCTCTCGTTGATGTTGTGAGAAGCTTCTGGATATATTGCCAGAGTGCGCGCAGATATAAGGCAACGTTTTCCGTTGTAAACGGCGAGTTCAACCCTGTTGCTACTGTTGTTAATAAGAACGGAGCTGATGCCACCGTATCGTACGTTATTGACGACGGCGCCTGGGGTACTGCGATATTCGTTAAAGAAATGATGGGAATTTATGATAATCTCAAGGTTTCTCACGCGGTCCCCGCAAAGCAGTTTGCTACTCTTGTAACCGAGGATTCGGATGGAGACGGAATTCCCGAATACGTAATGGTAGACGGCAAATACGTATATGAAGTCAACGAAAGTGGTTTAAAATTCTGGAACAGCGTTTTGGTTGAAGGAAAGTGCGAGATAGTTTCGCATACCTTCTCTCACGCATTCTGGGGAACGAATGATGACGGCGGAAGCTTTGAGTATATGAAGAACGGTGAGTCCTCGCCTACCGTATCCGAGGTTATGCCTGAGGGCAGCTCGACCAAAGAGATATATGCATCGAAGCAGATAATAGAAGAATTGTTTGGTGATTACGTTTATAAAAACGAGCTTCTTTCGCTTGTCGATGCCGGAATCTCAGTAAAAACAGTTAACCACACTCTTGCTGACGGAACGGTAGTCGTTTCATATAGGATATTCTTCAAAGAGCTTTTGGTTCTCGCTTACGAAAGAGGCGACCTTATCAGCGTTCGCGGAACGTTCGGTTGGAACTATGACCCAAGCCTTGATATATCATCGAAGGTCGTAACGGCTCAAAGATATGATACGTACGATGAACGTATGTCAACTCCCGCTTATATGGTAGAGTATTATAATTCTAATCCCGACGGCGACGGCAGCGACGACATATCAAACTGGATAGCTTATATTGACAGCGCGATAGAACTCAACGGCTGGGCTTGCTTCTGTATTCATATGATTGACGATAATGCGGAAAGCGGTCATTATATATATCAGTCGCAGGCTGAAAAAATGTTTGCATATACGAACTCTAAAAACGTTTGGGTTGCGACGTACACCGAGGCCGCGATGTATTACAGCGAGTGGTCAACGGCAAATATTGACGTAGCGTATGAAAACGGAGCGATAAGCGTAACCCTTACCGACGGTGAGCGCGATGACGTTTATACAGAGGAGCTCACGGTAAAGGTCAGCGTTCCCGAAGAGTGGCAGAGCGCAAAGTGCGGCTCGGAGTTGCTCACAGTGCACAGAGATGAAAACGGCGGCGCATACGTTTACGTGAATATAGTTCCGGATTCGGGTACCGTATACGTTACAGGCTTCTCGGCATCGTAAATTTAAGCTTTTCCAAAAGGAGAATAAAATGAAAAGATATGAATCACCAAATCTTTTGGTAGTAAAGTTAGATGAGAGCGACGTTATTACTACCTCCCCGGGAACAGAAACCACTCCGAAGGACGAGTCGGACGGCATCTGGGATCTAGATCTAAATCTGTAATCAACGGATTTATTTATAAAGTTTATGAAAAAAGAGCTATGAATTAAGTGCATCGCGCCATTCATAGCTCTTTTAATTATGGAAATTTGTTTTTTAAGTAATTTTATTTACTGCGCAATGCGCGAAGGGATTATACCTCGGGCTTCATGGTTGGGAACAGAAGTACATCTCTTATCGAGGGAGAGTCGGTAAGGAGCATAACAAGTCTGTCAACACCGAAGCCGAGACCACCTGTAGGAGGCATACCGTATTCGAGGGCGGTTACGTAATCGTAGTCAACCTCTGCCGGAGAGGTAGGATCCTCTGCCTTTTTCTTTGCAACCTGCTTTTCAAATCTCTCGCGCTGATCAATAGGATCGTTGAGCTCGGAGAATGCGTTTCCATATTCCGTGCAGTTGATGAAGTACTCGAATCTCTCGGTAAATCTGGGATCCTCGGGCTTTCTCTTTGCAAGAGGACTGTTTTCAACGGGATAATCGTAAATGAAGGTGGGCTGAATGAGCTTGTCTTCAACGTATGCGTCGAAGAGCTCAACGAGAACGGTACCTGCAGTAGCATCAGCGGGAACTTCAACGTGAAGTCTTTTTGCATCCGCTCTTGCTTCCTCGTCGCTTTGCCAGCTGTAGTAATCAACGCCTGCATACTTCTTAACAGCGTCAACCATTGTAAGACGCTCCCAGTTGCCGAGGTCGATCTCAACACCCTGATAAGTAATCTTTGTATCACCGCAAACCTCTTTTGCAAGAAGCTTGTAAAGCTCTTCAACGAGGTCCATCATTCCGTAATAATCGGTAAACGCCTCGTAAAGCTCAATGGTCGTAAATTCGGGATTGTGCTTAGGGTCCATGCCCTCGTTTCTGAATATTCTTCCAACCTCGTAAACCTTTTGCATACCGCCGACGATGAGTCTTTTGAGGTAAAGCTCGGTTTCGATACGAAGGTACATAGGGATATCAAGTGTATTGTGATGAGTTCTGAAGGAACGCGCCGAAGCTCCGATTTCGATAGGAAGGAGTATGGGCGTGTCAACTTCAAGATAACCCTTCGAATCGAGGTAGGAACGGATGATGGAGAGGATCTTGGAACGCTTTACAAAGGTGTCCTTAACCTCGGGGTTAACGATGAGGTCAACATATCTCTGTCTGTATCTCTGCTCAAGATTGGTAAGTCCGTGGAACTTTTCGGGGAGGGGAAGGAGGGATTTTGCAAGAAGGGTTGCGCTCTTTGCGTGAACGGATATTTCGCCTGTTCTTGTACGGAAAAGTACGCCCTCAACGCCGATAATATCGCCGACGTCCCACTTTTTAAATCCTGCGTATGCTTCTTCGCCGAGATCGTCGCGAGAAACGTAAAGCTGAATCTTTCCGTCACCGTCAAGAAGGTGAGCGAATGACGCCTTACCCATAACTCTCTTGCCGACCATTCTTCCCGCAACTCTTACGGTGAGCTCGCGTCCCTCTGCTGTAAGTGCATCTTCGTTGTCCGAAAATTCCTTGATTGCGTTAACGCTGGTGTGTGTTACGTCATATTTTGTGATTTCAAAAGGATTTTTGCCTGCTTCGCAAAGTCCCGCAAGCTTATCACGGCGGATCTTAAGCTCGCTTGTATCGTTTAAAACATTAGCTGTATTTTCTGCCATTTCTATGTCCTTTCTTTTTGTCTTTCGTTATTAGCGGCTTTCCTTGGCTCTTGTCACGCTCTTTACCTGGAGGACCTGCTCGCGAACACCGGGAACGAGAACCTCGTCACCCTCGCCCGCGCCTAGGAGCGAACGTCCTACGGGGGAGTCGTCTGAAATCTTTCCGTTTACGGGATCGGTTTCGTAAGAGCCGACGATGTGGTAGGTAAACTCTCTGCCGCGTGTTACGTTGTAAACAACTACGATAGAGCCAACGCTTACCTTTGATTCGTCGATCTGAGATTCGTCTATGATCTTAGCATTTGCAATCATCTCGCGGAGCTCTGCGATGCGGGCGTGGATCTTGCCTTGTTCTTCCTTGGCAGCATCGTACTCGCTGTTTTCTGAAAGGTCGCCGAACGAGCGCGCGGTTGATATTTCCTTTTTGTTCTCTTCAACTCTTACGTTGACAAGAAAATCAAGTTCGTCCTGAAGCGCCTTGAAGCCTTCGGGGGTATAAGTCTTTGTTTCTGGCATTTTTATATTTCTCCTGATTAATTATTTTCTATAAGCTTGATGAGCTCGGAAAGAGCTGTGTTGAGACGCTCGCCGTCATCCTCCACGATCACATCGGGAATTACGCCGACGTCGTTGAAGTTTTCACCCGAGGGCGGATTGTAAAGCGCTGTGGTAAACGTGAGGCTTGAGCCGTCATTGAATTCGTATGTGCTCTGCATAACGCCTTTTTTATAGGTGGTTACGCCGATAACAGTACTTTTCAGAAGTCCCATATCGTTGTAATCTCTCATAGCTGCGGTGAAAAGCTCTGCCGCGGAAGCGCTGGTTTCGTTACATATAACGACTGAGGGAACCTTAAGTGTGTGATCGTCTGTTTCAAAAATTCCGCCGTTCGTAGCATTTATAGGTGCTTTTGAGCTGGAAAACGAGGCTATCGGCGTTCCTGTCGGAACAAGGTAAGAGAGTATATCCGTGACCGCGGTAAGATAACCGCCGGGATTGCGTCTGACGTCAAAAATAATTCCTTTGACGTTTGCTTCTTCAAGGGCGTTTATCGCTTTGAAGAATTGAGATGCGGTATTTGCCTTAAAGCTCGTGATTTTAACGTATCCAACGTTTTCCTCTTCCATTACAGAGTAAGAAACGGTGGTTTCCGTGATTTTCGCGCGGACCATAGTAAAGCTTATCTCTTCTCCTGCTCGGTCTATCGTGACCGTAACCTCGGTGCCTTCCTCTCCTTTGATCATATTTACCGCTTCGAGAGTTCCGATATCCAAAACTCTCTTGCCGTTTACGGCAACTATATAATCGTCCGGAAGAATGCCTGCACCGAACGCGGGCGAGCCGGGCTCAACGCTGTTGACAAATATGGTCTTTTCGAGATCGTTCCTGAGAACTGAAACGCCGATTCCAACAAAGCTTCCGCTCATATCACCGGTGTATTCCTCAAATTCCTCGGGACTCCTGTAAAACGCGTACTTATCACCAATAGTATATATATAACAATCTATTAATGAATATGTTACTTCCGTTATCGACGTGGGATCTACCTCGGAACAAAATTCAAAATATGCCGCTTTTGTTCCTTCTGCCAGCGTTTCATTGTCAGGCAGTTTTTTGTAATACATGCTTACAAAGCAATTTTCTACGGAAGCGAAAACTTTTTTGTCAAACTCCGGAACATCCTCCATGGCGCCAAGCCTTGAAGATACCGAATTCGGGTCAAGCATCGTATCGTTTGGAATAATTCGATAGCACGATGCTAAGCTCGAGAATACAAGTATAAGAACGAGAATTGTGGAGAGTGTGCGCAGTTTTATTATTTTTATCATATACACCTTTAGTATTCGCATGATTTTACCCTGCATCGCAGGAAATGCGTCGCATCTCGCTTTCTGCTGAGCAGGGCAACAATTAAAACCTGTTTATAGATTTTATCAAACAGTCTTTAAAAAATCTGTCGAATTATCAGAATTTGGTGGGCTTGCTCGTAAGATATTTCTTAACCATGAGCGCTACCTTGAAGGTGACTGCGTGGTCAAACTCACGAAGATCAAGTCCTGTAAGCTTTCTGATCTTCTCAAGTCTGTATACGAGTGTGTTTCTATGTACGAAGAGTTTTCTTGAGGTCTCGGAAACGTTAAGGTTGTTTTCGAAGAAGCTTTGAACGGTCATAAGCGTTTCTTTGTCGAGCGACTCAAGCGAGCCTTTTTTGAATACTTCCTGAAGGAATATCTCGCAAAGAGTGGTGGGAAGCTGATAAATAAGTCTTCCAATACCGAGATTTTCGTAGGACATGATGGGCTGCTCGATGTCAAATACCTTTCCTACCTCAAGCGAAATTCTTGCTTCCTTATATGCTTTTGCAAGATCCTTAAGATTTTCAACTATAGATGAGATACCGATGAGCGCTTTTGCTCCGTATTCGTCGTGAGCGACCTTGAGAATGTCCTTGGCAAATGCTTCGAGCTCCTCACCGCCTTCGCTTCTGTCTACCTCTTTAACGATTACAATATCCTGCTCGCTGATGCTGATAACGTAATCCTTTGTACTTTCATCAACGATATTCTGGATGATCTCATAAGGAGGAGTATCGGTTGAACCGTGGAATTTTATTACGAGAACTGCGCGGCAATCATCATTGTTGAAATGAAGCTCGTTGGACTTGATATAAATATCACTCGGAAGAATGTTATCAAGAATTATATTCTTAATGAACGATCCTTTGTCGTACTTCTCGTCGTAAAGGCTCTTGATGTTACCGAGCGCGATTGCAAGTAGTTGAGTTACTTTGTCTGCCTCGGAGTCTGTACCCTCTGCGAAAGCGATACAGTCATTCTTGCCGGAAGCTGTTATAAAACGGTAGGAGTATCCTTCGTAGCATATAGAACCGTGAGAGAAGGTAAGCTCCTCGCGGATTCGCTGTCTTGATTCGCCTATTTTACCGAGTTCGCTGCAAGCGATAATGATTCCGTTTTCGTCGATCACACCAATGGTACGCCCAAGGATATCCTTCATCTGGTGGATGACAGTTTGGAATAAACGGTTAGACATATTTTATCCCCTTTCAAATATTAACAAGTACGTTTTGTTTATACTGTACTATATTCTAACTTATTTTTTAGCATTTTTCAATAGTTTTTTCAAAAAAGTTTTATTTTTCACCAAAAAAAATACAATTTTTTTGTAAAGTTTGTATTTTTATCGGCTCAAAGTAAAAAAATTATAGCTCAAAACGGTATGAAATTGCCGATAAGCAGTAGTCGGGAGCGGTTTCGCATCTCAAAATTCTCGGTCCGAGATTTGCGAGCAGAAGACCTGCATTCTTTGCCATATCGGCTTCCGCGGGGGAAAATCCTCCCTCACAGCCGACAACTACGGAAATTGTTTTCGGAGGTTCCGATTCGTCATCGAGTATTTGCTTGAGAGATAAAGTGCCTTCACCTTCGTAACAGAATATGCCGAGCTCGCATTCCGCCGCAAGCTCGAGGGCTTCCGCATAGCTCAACGGAAGCGATACCTCGGGAAGAATTGATCTTCCGCACTGCTTTGCGGCTTCTTCCGCGATTCTGACGAGCCTTAAGGTGCGTTCCGCAGCTTTCTCTGCCTTTGGCTTTTTTATACATCTTGAGGATTCGAAGGGGATTATTCTTGATGCTCCGAGCTCTACCGCCTTTTGAATAACGGTTTCCAGCTTGTCCGATTTTGGGTATGCCATAAACAAAGTGATTTTTGATTTCGGCTCTCGGCGCGAAAGCTTTTTTTCTATAATTTCGCAGTCGCAGCGGTCATCGCGTATTTTTGTGAGAGAAGAACGGTACTCTCCGCCTTCACCGTCGCAAACGGTTATCTCGTCACCTACCGCCATTCTGAGTGACCGAGCTATATGTCTTGCATCATCTCCGAGTATAAATATGAAGTTATCTCCGATCTGCGATTTGTCAACAAAAAATCTAGGCATCTCAAGCTCCTCTTTTTATCATCATAGCAACCCAATCGTTTTCGCGTTCAATACGGACAACGCCGTACCCGTGCGCTGCTGCGGCAGATTTTATGTCATTCTCTCGCTCGGCAACTATTCCCGAAAGGATTATGGGAGCTTCGGGAGAGAGATAAGCGTGAATATCGGGAAGCATCCTTATAATTATATCCGCAACTATGTTCGCAACACAAAGATCGTAGCCGCCAGCTTTCTTTTCAACTCCGCGGAGAAGGTCTGACGTTCCAACGGTGATATTGTCGCAACCTGCGATTTTTGCGTTTTCTTTTGCTACCTTTACCGCCACAGGGTCGATATCGTACGCGTTGCACTCTGCAGCTCCGAGTTTTGAAGCGGTTATGGCAAGTATACCCGAGCCGCATCCCACGTCAAGCACGCGTTCGCCGCCGCATACAACGTCTTGCATTATTTTCATAACGAGTCTGGTCGTTTCATGCGTACCCGTGCCAAACGCCATACCGGGGTCAATCTTAATTATGACTTCGCCCTCCGAGGCGTCGTAATCCTCCCAAGCGGGTACTATCGTAACTCTTCCGAGCTTTATAGGCTTAAAATATTTTTTCCAGGAATCAGCCCAGTTTTCCTCTTCCATTCCTTCGATCTCTTTTTCAAATGAAATCGATAGGGAAGAGAGCTTAGCGTCAATGAACGCTATATATTCCGAAAGGTTTTTTTCTTCGGGAACGAAAATGGATATTCTGGCTTTTGTTTTGTCCGCGTGAAGTATAGAATCGTCAACGAGCTCTCCGTACATTCCGTTTAAGGAAAAATCGCTGTAATCCTCAATCATAAGACCGTTGTCAAGCATGCTGATTACTGCGCTTGCGCGGTCGAGGTCTTTTGTGCGTACCACTATTGTTAATTTAGTCCAAATTCCTGCCATTTCACATCTCCTGATATTGCTAAAGCTCTATTTTTGTCAATATTTATTTGCATTATAAGTTCTTCTGCGCTTGAAAAACGTTTTTCATCGCGCAAATGAGCAATAAAATATATTCTGACATTTTGGTCGTAAAGATTGCCGTCAAAGTCGAGAATGAACGTTTCTATATGCGCTTTTCTTTTTTCAAACGTAGGGCAAGAGCCGATGTTTGTCAGAGCGCGGTATATCTTGCCGTCGATTTTTATTGCGGTGAGGTAAACTCCGTATGGGAGAATAAATCTTTCTATCGGCAGCTCCGTGTTAATGGTTGGAATGCCAAGGCTTTTACCAAGCCCCAACCCGTGTGAGACCTTTCCACTTAAAAAATAAGGCTTTCCAAGCAGAACTGCAGCTTCTTTCAGCTTTTTTTCGGAGAGCAAAGCTCTAATGTACGATGATGAGAGCGTTTTGTTTTCATAGAGGTATTCGTCGAAAATTTTCGCTCCTCTTCCGGCGTTCATCATAAAGCGGCGAAGATCGTCCGAATTGCCCGACGCGTTTTTACCGAATCTGAAATTGAAGCCCGATATTGCTACACGTGTATTTAAAGCGCTGACGAGAAAGTCTTTAACAAAATTTTCGGCGGATATATCACGGAATACAGAAAAATCGGCTATTATCGCGCAGTCCGCGCCGCATTCTTCGAGCAGCGATAGTTTTTCATCGTCGGTGAACAGCCTTTTTGCAGAAGCCTTCAACTCGTTCGTGTCTCCGAAAAAGGTGAAGACCGTCAGCGGGAGATCTTGTTGATTTGCGATTTCTTTTGCTTCACTGATCAGGGCTCTGTGGGCAATATGAACTCCGTCAAAAAAACCAAGCACCGTAACCGTACCGAGTGGGGCAAAAGAACGGTATTCGTCAAGCGAATCTGTATAGCTGCTTTGCGTGACTCTGATGATTTTCATCTTTCTCCTTTCCGACGCTTTGTCTTGACACAAAAATTTATCGCCCGAAGCCGAGCGATAAACCAATAATCTTAATTATTATTATTTTAGCATTTTGAAAGAAAAATGTCAATAGCGTACTTTTGTCTTTTTACAGAAGAATAACTTTGTTATCTTTCACAAAAAGTGTTGTTTATCTTTAACTAATTTTTTTATAATAAAATATTTTATTTGACAAAATAATATTAGTGTGGTAAAATTGCTTTGGCAATTATGTGATTTACATTTTGCCAAAATTCCACAAAGAAAGGTTTTCACTATGAAGCTTAATTACAAACGCACGATACTCGTAGGCTTCGCGTTCTTCCTTATAAGCGCGTTCTGGCAGGCTTACGACACCATCGTTCCTCTTATCCTTACGAATAAATTTAATATGGAACAGGATATTTCCGGCTTTATTATGTCGCTTGACAATATTTTTGCCGTAGTTCTTCTTCCGATATTCGGTACGCTTTCGGACAAGACAAGAACACGCTTTGGCAAAAGAACTCCTTACATTACCTTGGGTTGTATATTCGCTTCTGCATTCTTGATAGTTCTCGGATATACCGGATCTCTTGCCTGGTTCATCGTTCTGCTGCTTGCGTGCCTTCTTTCTATGGCTACGTTCCGTTCTCCTGCGGTAGCGCTTATGCCTGACGTAACAGTTAAGCCGCTTCGCTCTAAGGGTAACGCGATTATCAATTTGATGGGAACCGCAGGCGGTATGCTTGTTCTTGGGCTTGGTATAGTATTCAAGACTAACACCGCGGGCAAAACCGATTTCTCCGCTTACCTCATTTCTGTCAGTGTGGTTATGGTTGCTGCGCTTGTTGTATTTTTATTTACCGTTAAAGAACCGCTTTGGTCATCTGAGGCTGAGGCCGAGAATGCAAAGCTTGATGAAGAAAAGAAGGCTGAGGAGATTCCCGCTGAGCCATTCAGAAAGCTTTCTCGCGGTGAGATTACTTCGCTTATCCTGATTCTTGCATCGGTTGCTCTTTGGTATATCGGTTACAATGCCGTTACTTCAAAGTATTCGGTTTATGCTACAGAGGTTCTTAAGGTACCTTATACCGTAACGCTTCTTGTTGCTCAGGGGGCCGCGATAATTTCTTACATTCCAGTAGGTATCGTTGCTTCAAAAATAGGAAGAAAGAAGACTATTCTTGCAGGCGTAACTATGCTTACGGTTGCGTTTGCTGCCGCTTCCTTCATAAAAGAGGGAACCGCTCCTATCGTGATGTATATCCTCTTCTGCCTTGCAGGTATTGGTTGGGCAACTATTAACGTTAACTCCTTCCCCATGGTTGTTGAACTTGCTAAGGGTGGCGACGTCGGAAAGTATACGGGATTCTATTACACCGCGTCTATGGCAGCTCAGATAGTAACACCTACGTTGTCGGGAATACTTGTTAAACATATGGGATGGTGGATATTCTTCCCATACGCAGCCGTCTTCGCGGGACTTGCATTCGTTACTATGTTCTTCGTTAAGCACGGAGACGCAAAGCCTGAGACCCAGGGCGCTCTTGAGGCTCTCGCGGGTGCAGATGACGATTAATTACTTTGAGTTTATGACGGCTCGTCCGCTTCGGCGAGCGAGCCGTTTTGCATTTCTTATAGAAGGTAAAAAATATGTTAGCACTTTATATTTCTATTCCGATAGTTGTTATTCTCGGAATATGGCTGTTTCTTATAGCTCCCGGAAAAAACAAAAGAATGGATCGGTTTAAAACTGTAAAATACGCTCACAGAGGTCTCCACGGTACCGTTGATGCGGATACCTTTGCGGCAGAAAATTCGCTGACGGCGTTTGCCCGCGCGGTGGATCACGGCTTTGGTATTGAGCTTGACGTTCACGTGACTTCCGACGGAGAGGTAGTCGTTTTCCATGATAATACTCTTGACAGAGTAACAGGTGTGTCCGGTAGTGTTAAGGACTTTACGCTTGACGAGCTTCGTAAGCTTTCCCTTTCGGGAACGGAAGATGCCATCCCAACGCTGCGCGAGGTTCTTGATCTTGTTGACGGTAAGGTTCCGCTTCTGGTCGAACTTAAGGAAAGCAATTTTAATCATGCGATATCCGAAAAAACAGCGGAGATCCTTAAAGACTACAAAGGCGAATTTATAGTTGAGTCCTTCAGTCCGTTCGCTTTTGGAGCTATAAAGGAGAAAAATCCCGGCGTACCGTGCGGCTTTCTTGTGCATAAGTATACGGAAAATAAGAAGTATCGCGCCATTAAGTATAGACTCATGCAGAGATTTTTGTTTAATTTTGTTGCAAGACCTTCCTTTATTGCTATGGATCACAAAAATCCTAAGCTTTTTCCCATAGGGCTCATCAAAAAGCTTTTCGGAACGCCTTTGATCGCGTGGACGGTACGTTCGAAGGAAGAGGAAGCTACGGCTTATCAAAACGGATTTTCGGGCGTGATATTTGAAGGATATCTTCCCGAATAAGTTTATTAAAGGAATATTAAATGAAATTACAACTTGTTGCAACCTGTCTTTTCGGTCTTGAGCATTTGCTCGGTGAAGAAATAGATGCGCTCGGATACGAGCGCATCTCAACTATAGACGGTAGAGTGACCTTTCTCGGTGACGAGCAGGCAGTTGCTCTTTCGAACGTATTCTTGAGATACGCCGAAAGAGTGCTCATAAAGGTAGGCTCGTTTGAAGCGCGAAGCTTTACAGAGCTTTTTGACGGAACGTATGAGCTTCCGTGGGATAACTTTATCGGTAAGCTTGATGCTTTTCCCGTAAAGGGGCATTCGATAAAATCCGATCTTCACTCTATCCCCGATTGCCAGGCTATTATAAAAAAAGCAATAGTTAAGAAGCTATCTTCGATATACGGCATAACGCTGTTTCCAGAAGAGCGCGTCAAATATCAGATAGAGTTCTTTATTCTCAATAACGAAGCAACTCTAATGATAGATACGAGCGGTATGCCGCTTCATAAGAGGGGGTACAGAAAAGAATCCAACGATGCTCCCATAAGAGAAACGCTTGCAGCGGCTATTGCGAAAACGTCGAGACCGAGAGAAGAGGTGCTTCTCTGGGACCCTATGTGTGGCAGCGGTACTATCGCTATTGAGGCTGCGATGCTTATGAATAATATTGCGCCGGGTAAATCGAGAGGCTTTGCCGCCGAGAGCTTTCCTTTCATTAAGCGGAGCCTTTGGGCGGATGCGAGAGAGGAAGCAATTGAAGGTGAGATCAAAAGCGGATTTGAGGTGTTCGCCTCGGATATTGATCACGCTTGTATTGAACTTACAAAGAAAAACGCAAAGCTCGCGGGAGTATCGGATACGGTTACGTCGTTCGTCTGCAACGCGCTCGATATTGAAGCTCCGGGAAGACGCGCAACGATAGTTACGAACCCACCTTACGGCGAGCGTCTTATGAGCATATCGGACGTTGAGCAGCTCTATCGCAAGATGGGTAAGCATTTCAGATCGCTTGAGCCTTGGCAGGCTTATATCATAACCTCTCATAAGGGCTTTGAAACCTTCTACGGCAGGCGAGCCGACAAGGTAAGAAAGTTATACAACGGTATGATACCGTGTTATCTTTATCAGTTCTTTAAAAATCAGAAAAAATAATTTGCCGGTCATAAATGTCCGTGTATTTAAGCATTTGTCAACAATAAACAATTATATATTAGTGAGGAAAGAAAAATGAATAACAATGTTTGTCCGAGAGCTGAATATCCGCGTCCGAATCTCGTACGTGAGGATTGGCTTTGCCTTAACGGTGAGTGGGATTTTGAAATAGATCATTCCGTCTCGGGAAGTGAACGAGATTATCAGATGGGATATGAGTTTACCAAAAAGATAATCGTACCCTTCTGCCCCGAGAGCAAGCTTTCGGGAATAGGCAATACCGATTTTATGAATGCCGTATGGTATAAAAAGAAGATAACTCTGCCGAAGGAGTATGAGGGGAAGAAAATAATATTACATATTGGTGCGTGCGATTGGAAGACGACCGTTTACGTTAACGGAAAGAGGACGGTTTGCCACCAGGGCGGATACACTCCAATCCGCGTTGATATTACCGATTATCTCCATGACGGTGAGAATGTTCTTGCAATAGAAGCCGAGGATGACGTTCGCTCGGGAAAGCAGATCGGCGGTAAACAGTCGCAGCGTTATGCATCGCGCGGATGCTACTACACACGTACTACGGGAATATGGCAGACTGTATGGATCGAAGCTCTCGATTCTGCTCATATTGTAAACTATGGCGTGCATTGTGATATAAATACACCGTCTGTAAGCTTTGACGTTGAAGTGACCGAGGCTGCGTTTGGAAAGAATATTTCCGCTGTTGTAACATATGAGGGACGCAAGGTCGGACGTGGTAATACAACAATCCTATCGTCGTCTGCGCATCTTGATATCGCGCTTTCCGAAAAGCATCTTTGGGAAGTTGGAGAGGGAAGACTTTACGACGTTAAATTTGAAATTACAGACAACGGCGCTGCGCTTGATTCTGTTTCGGCATACTTTGGCCTTCGTTCGGTAAGAATCGGCAAGGACGGCTTCTTCCTTAACGGTAAATACGTATTTATGCGTATGGTTCTCGATCAGGGCTTTTATCCCGACGGAATTTATACCGCGCCCACAGATGAGGCTCTTAAGCAGGATATCGTAGATTCTATGTCGCTCGGATTCAACGGCGCAAGACTTCACGAAAAGGTGTTTGAGCCGCGATTCCTCTACTATGCGGATAAGCTTGGTTATATGGTATTCGGCGAGGCAGGAAACTGGGGCTGGAATCACAGCGACGCCGAAAACATTTATACATTCCTTCCCGAGTGGATAGAAGAGATAGAGAGAGATAAGGCGCACCCATCTGTTATAGGCTGGTGCCCCCTCAACGAAACGTGGGACAGACCCAACGGAAGCCGTATGCCCGAAAAAGCGATAAGACTTATTTATGATATGACTCTCGCTAAGGATGATACGAGACCCGTTATAGCGAATAGCGGATTCGTTCCTTATTACGATATGTACGGTAAGTCTCTCGGAGCTGCGTTTGATGTTCATGATTACACGCAGGATCCCGCGGCGTTTGCAAAGGTATTCGATGAATTGGATAAGGGAATTATCAAGGATCAGCTTTACAGAAATCCTTTATACAATAAGCGTCAGATACTCGATACCTCGAAGAGCATATTCGTCAGCGAATACGGAGGAATCGGTTGGGTAGAGAACGGCGATGGTTGGGGCTACGGAGCTTCCGTTAAGACTAAGGATGAATTCATAGAACGACTTGAAGGTCTTACCGCTGTTCTTCGTGAAAATCCGTATATCTGCGGTTTCTGCTATACTCAGCTTTATGACGTTGAGCAGGAAAAGAACGGAATTATGACCTATGAGCGTGAATTTAAATTTGACAAAAAGGTTATTCACGATATCTTCGCCGCTCCCTCGGTTAAGGAAAGAAAATAATAATCCGTAAGAAAAAATTTTAAAGATATTTGATATTTATTAATAGCTTTTTCATAAAATAATGCTAGAATATGATTGTAAACCAAATTCGGCAAACAATTTATCAAATATCGGAGGAAATATGAAAAAAATTTCAAGAATTACTTCAATCTTATTATTACTGTTTGTTCTTATGTCACTTTTGACCTCCTGCCTTTGGATATCGCCCGGGAATCTCACGGGAAATGCATCGGATAACAATGAGTACGCAACAAAAGAAGAGGTTCGTGACCTTGTTGAGGGAATAGAAGAAAACGTTACCGTAAACGGCGGAGATAATTATAACGTAGAGATTAATTCAAACGGAAATCAGAATCTTCTTGCTGCAAGCAAGGGGTTGCTCTCTGCGGTATCGGTTCACTGCAAGTTCAAGGTTACTACAGTGAGCACTCCTATGTTCGGTCAGTCCACAAGCAAGACGGAAACTATTCCGACTGCAGGCTCGGGTGTTATCTATCAGCTCGATAAGAATACGGGCTCTGCGTATATTATTACAAATTATCACGTTGTATATTATAAAGGCGCAAATACCGATAATGACATCAGCGATGATATAACCGTTCATCTTTACGGACTCGAGGATGAAAAGTACGCTATCAACGCAGAGTATATCGGAGGCTCGATGAACTATGATATAGCTGTGCTTGAGGTTAAAAACAGCGACGTTCTCCGCACGAGCAACGCAATGGCTGCTGAATTTGCCGATTCTAATGACGTTGCGATACTCGATACGGCTATCGCTATAGGAAATCCCGAGGATTTCGGTCTTTCGGCAACGGTTGGCGCAGTTAACGTTGAGAGTGAGAATATAGTTATGACGAGTGTTGACGGTAGCGCGTACATTTCGCTACGCGTTATACGTACGGACGCTGCAGTAAACGGAGGTAACTCCGGAGGCGGACTATTCAATGATAAGGGTCAGATAATAGGTATCGTTAATGCAAAAATGTCGGATAGCTCCATTGATAATATCGGATATGCTATTCCGTCAAACGTCGCAAAATACGTTGCGGACAATATTATCTTCTACGATAAGCAGGATTCCAAAAACGACTGTGTATACAGAGCGCTTATAGGAATAACCGTTGGCGTAGAAGCTGCGGGAACAAATTATGATATCGAAACGGGTAAAATAACAAGGTATGAGAAGGTTCGCGTTGAAGAGGTTTCAGCGGGCGGACTTTCCGAGGGTAAGCTCTCTGTTGGAGATATCATAAAATCCGTGTCGGTTGACGGTGTGACGTATGAGGTGCAGAGAACCTTCAACGTCGTAGATATTATGCTCACCGCAAGAAAGACAAGTAAGGTCGTTATAAACATTGAGCGCGCGGGTGAAGCTATTGCTGTAGAATATGATATGAGTAAGGCATCGCTTTCCGCTTGGTAAATAGATAATATAAATAGGTTAAACCCCACAAATGTAACTTCTTGTTGACATTTGTGGGGTTTAAAAATAAATTCGGTATTTTAATTTTGCGCTAAGCTTGTTTGTATGCTACTGCTTTTTTATACTTAAGCGGAGTTATTCCGTAGGATGCTTTAAAAAGGGCAATAAAATGAGAATAGTCTGAAAAGCCGCTTTCGTCGCAGGCTTCGCTCACCGTTTTGCCTAAAAACAGAAGCTCGGCTGCGTGAGCGAGCCTCTTTTTCTTAAGATATGAGCCGGGGGAGATAGAAAGAATACTTCTGAAGTGCCTCTCAAGCGTGTTTATGCTGACTCCCGCACTACTTGCGATGTCGGCAACGCTGATGGAGCTGTTTTTAAAATTTTTATCAATGAAAGAGAGAGCCGTGTCAATTTCCGGCGGAAATTTAAGAGTTTTATCCGTAATTGCGCTCGCTTCTTCTATAAGTTTTATCATAGTGAAAAAGCCCGCGTATTTTTCCGGAAGAGTGAGGCTGCTCTCCGTCATTTTGTGGCACAGCGCAATAAGCTCATCGCTGCTTGCTTTTGGGAGAGTCAGCAGATTTGAAGCTCCGAGTGGACGGGAAAAGAATTTTGAAAAGAGTGAGCTTTGCATACTATCACTTTCACTCGGGAGAGAAAAGAGAATCCAAAAGTGGCGGTGGGGCTTATCCGTGTGATAAATACAGTGGTGATATTCGTAAGGTCTTGTCACTATAATACTTCCCGGAGTTATAGGATATATCCTTTTTTCAACCATAAAAGATACGTCGCCTGATAAATTGATATATATCTCGCACTCGGGATGAACGTGTGAATCGTTTGTTCTGTCAGATTCCTCGGGGCGCATTTCGACGTATTTTACGCTGAGTGTTATGGGGTCCTGAGCGGGAAGAGTGATTGAATTTGATTTTTCCATAGCGTTTCTCCGTGAGAATATCTTTAATAAAAGTGATATCCTCGCTAGCTTTTCTTGCGGCGATTTTTAAAAGTGCGGAATGTTTTTTTGCCTTGTAATGCATAGAATATCATATTTTTTGGTGAAAAGTCAATGGAAATATCAATTTTTTTCTGTTATAATTAGTGTAAACATTTTTTGAGAGGTGATTTTTATTTATTTAATGCTTTTATGCGCGGCGATGCTTCTCGCGGTTTGCTTTGTTATCAATAAGCTTTACCAGAAGCAAGCGGGCACGAGTCTTGAGGCGGGACTTGTTTACAACAGTCTCTTGGGAATATTTGCGGCAATCATTTTCTTCTTTATAGGTGGATTCAAATTCGAGGTAACCGCATTTTCCGTGATTATGGCAACCGCTATGACGGTGGTGGTTATGGCTTATACCTTGCTTGGATTCAGGATTCTGAAGAATGGAAGCGTTGCGATCTATTCGATATTTCTTATGAGCGGTGGAATGACAGTTCCTTACATATACGGTCTTTTGTTCCTTGATGAAGAGTTTAGCTGGCTTCGTACCGTCGGTCTTGTTGTTCTTATTTCAGCCGTTGCGATCTCGAACTTCGGCGGTAAGGGCGAAAAAAACGATATCAAAAGACTCGCGATGTGCATATGCGTGTTCTTGCTAAACGGATGCGTCAGTGTTATCTCAAAGGTTCATCAGGTTGAAAGTGTCCGTGCGACTGTCGGAGCTGAGCAATTTGTGATGCTTGCCGGAATCGCAAAATTTATAATCGGAGGCGTTGTTCTCGGAGTGCTTTTGCTTATAAGCAAGCATTCTACCGCTTCATCGAAAAATGATGAAATAAAGGAAAGCGCAGAGGTAAAACCGAAACTCTTCTCTGCGAAGAGTATAAAAATAATTCTTCCCTTGATAGTAATTGCTGCTGCGGTTGACGGTGTTTCGTATTTTCTTCAGCTCAAGGGCGCGGCAAATCTTCCCGCAACCGTGCTTTATCCTATGATAACGGGCGCGAGTATGATATTCTCCGCGGTAGCGGATTTTGCGGTATTCAAGCAAAAGCCTACGAGATTTGTTGTTATCAGCGTTGCTCTTTGCTTTGCGGGAACGCTTATGTTCCTTTAAGACTAAATCACCTAAAATCTATATGATATAATATTTAAGGAGAATGATATGAAGTTTTTATCGGATAACAAAAGATTTTCATTTCTATACGATAGGGTATCAGCTTTTGACTACCTTTATACCGCAAAAACCGCAGAGGGGGAAAATTCGCTCGTTACGGAATACCTTTTCGAGGATGCCTTGAAGGTAACGAACTCGGCAAGAAGGATTACGGGATTTGATGCATACGAGTGGGTTAATTACTTCGAGAATACATCTGCTGATAATACTCGCGTTATATCCGAGCTTTGGGATGCAGACGTAGAGATACCTTGGCCTCACGAAGAGCCTCGACGTAAGACTCCGTGGCAAGCGAACAGGAAGTTACATACTATTATACATTCCACAAAGGGGTCATCCTCGGGCCCTGATGATTTTGCGGATTCCGAGAGAATAATATTCCCGGGAAATAATGCTACGTACCGCTCGAACGGCGGACGATCAAGCGACGGAAACGCACCGTATTTCAATATTAATAAAAACGGTCACGGAGTAATCGTAGCTCTCGGTTGGACGGGTCAGTGGAACGCAAGATTTGACCTTGGAACGGACTCGCTCCGCATAAGAGCGAAAATTGAGGATACCGAGTTCTATCTTTGCCCGGGTGAAAGCTTCAGAACTCTTTCTGTTACCGTTATGAGCTATGAGGGAAGCGTTACCGACGGTCAGAATCTTTGGCGCAGACTTATGAAGCAGGAATATTCGGAAACGCTTACCCGTGTCGGAAAATTACCTGTTTGCGCTAACTTCTGGGGCGGACTCGAATCTGCTGATATCATAGACCGTGTTGAAAAATTCAAGGCGGCTGAGATTCCATACTCATTTGTTTGGATAGATGCTGGATGGGGCGGAGCGGAAACTATGCCGACGTTTGATGAATATACGGGAGATTGGTATGAGAGAGTCGGAGATTGGAGAGTTAGTCCTAACGTGCATCCGTCCGGAATGGTTGACGTAGCAAATGCTATTCACGATGCGGGTTATAAGTTCATTCTTTGGTTTGAACCCGAGCGCGCAAGAGAGAATACGGAGGTCGTGAAAGCGCATCCCGAATACTTTTTATCGGATGGCGGTGTGAACCGACTTTTGAATCTTGGCTGCAAGGAAGCTTACGATTATATAAAGGATGCCGTATTCGGTGTAATAAGAAAGCTTGGCGTTGATTGCTACCGTCAGGATTTCAATTTTTCGCCGCTTCCGTTCTGGAGAAGCAATGATAAGGAAAACAGACGCGGAATTACCGAAATTATGCACATCAATGCTCTGTACCGTTTCTTTGACGAGATGCTAGCCGAGTTCCCGACTTTGATCATAGATAACTGCGCTTCGGGCGGCAGACGCCTTGACATCGAGATGATGAAGCGCTCTTTCCCGCTTTGGAGAAGTGATGCGCAGTGCCCTGCAGACCCGACGCCTGAAACTACTCAGCTTAACAATATTAATTTCTCAAGGTGGCTTCCTTACACGGGTACGGGTTGCGGACGTGTTTACGATACATATCTCTGCAGAAGCTCTTATACTATGGGTATGGGATCGAACTTTGGCTTCTCGAAGCACGACGTATTCTATGACGAGCCCGAGAAGCTCATCTGGATAAAAGAAAGAATTGAAGAGCTGCAGTCAATACGCAGATTCTTTGATGGCGATATGTATCTTCTTACTTCTATGGCGTACGATGACGTTAGCTGGTGCGCAGCGGAGTGGCGACTTCCCGCGAGCGACGAGGGAATGATACAGATATTCAAGCGCGAGAGAAGCCCCTTTGAATCCGCAGTGTTCAATCTTCACGGCATTGACAATGATAAAGTTTACGTTTTCAACGACATTGACGGCGGAAGCTTTGAGGTTGACGGACGTGAGCTTAACGAAAACGGCTTATCGCTGATGATATCCGAAAAGCGTGCTGCGAAAATATTCACGTTTAAAGCAAAATAACCGATATGTAAAGAGGCTGGCTCAAGTTGTAAAAAAATGAGCCGGCCCCTTTTTTCTTTTTTGGAAATAATATCTAAATATATTAAAAAAATAAAAAGTCACTTGACGGATTGATAAATTTATGTCATAATATATGAGTAAAAAATTATAAAGGAGTTTTCCGAATGAAAGATGTAGTAATTATCGGAGCGGGCGTTATCGGTGGCGCTGTCGCAAGAGAGCTTTCAAAATACAAGCTGGATATATGCATTCTTGAAAAGTGCGCTGACGTTGCAATGGGCGCAACTCGCGCAAACAGTGCTATAGTTCACGCAGGATTTGATGCAAAAGAGGGCAGCCTTAAGGCTAAGCTCAACGTTATGGGCTCCGAGATGATGGAGAATTACGCTCATGAGCTGGGCGTAAAATATAAGAGAAACGGTTCTCTTGTAGTAGGGTTTTCAGATGAAGATAAAAATACTCTTGAGGAGCTTCGCGCAAGAGGTGAAGCTAACGGAGTTCGCGGACTCCGTGTTATTTCGAGAGAAGAAATACTTAAGATAGAGCCTTCAATAGGCGAGGGCGTAACTTGTGCGCTCCACGCACCTACGGGCGCGATTATCTGCCCTTATGAGCTTTGTATGGCAACCGTTGGAAACGCTATGGATAACGGCGCTGAGCTTAAGCTTAATTTTGAGGTTAAGGCCATAGAAAAGATTGACGGCGGATATAAGGTATCCTCGGAAAAGGAGTCCGTGTGCGCAAGATACGTTATCAACTGCGCGGGAGTATATTCCGATGCTGTTGCCAAAATGGCAGGCGACGATAGCTTCACGGTTATTCCGAGAAGAGGAGAATATATGCTTCTTGATAAGGAATGCGGAAGTCTTGTTTCTCATACCATTTTCCGTTGCCCCTCGAAGATGGGTAAGGGAATTCTTGTTTCTCCTACGGTTGACGGAAACCTTCTTCTTGGTCCTACCGCCGAGAATATCGATGATAAGGAAGATAAGTCTACGACTGCAGCGGGTCTTGCGAAGGTAAGAATGCAGGCTAACGAGCAGGTTGCCGGTATTAATTTCGGTAAGATAATCACTTCGTTTACAGGTCTTAGAAGCGTTGGCTCTACCGGTGATTTCATTATTAACGAAAAGGACGGATTTATAAACTGCGCGGGCATTGAAAGCCCAGGCCTTTCTTCCGCTCCCGCTATCGGTCAGTACGTAAGAGAGCTTATCGAGAATTCAGGCGAGAAGCTTATTAAGAATGAGAGCTTCAACGGAGCGCGCCGTCCGATGCATTACTTCAAGGAGTGCACCGAGGAGGAAAAAAACGCGATTATCGCTGAAAATCCCGCATATGCGCATATTATCTGCCGCTGCGAGATGACGAGCGAGGGAGAGATAGTTGAGGCTATTCATACTAATCCCAAGCCTCACGATCTTGATGCGATAAAGAGAAGAACACGTTCGGGAATGGGACGCTGCCAGGGAGGATTTTGCTCTCCCTACGTTGTTGAGATCCTTGCGCGTGAGCTCGGTGTTGACTATGTTGACATCACCAAGTTTGGCGGTGAATCATACATCAATATCGGAAAGACTAAGGAGGTATGATCAATGAATACGAAGGCAGTTAAAGAAATAAATTGCGAGCTCGTTGTAGTTGGCGGCGGTCCTGCCGGCATGGCGGCAGCCGTTGCGGCTTACGAGGACGGACTTCGCGATATACTCATTCTTGAGCGCGATGATAACCTTGGCGGTATTCTCCGCCAGTGCATACATAACGGATTTGGTCTTCACCGTTTCGGCGAGGAGCTTACCGGCCCCGAGTATGCCTACAGATATGAAAAAATGGTAAGAGATTACGGTATTCCTTTTATGACCGATACGATGGTAACGGGTATCTCGAAGGACAGAGTTGTTACCGCGCAGAATACCAAAGAGGGAATATTCAAGATCCGTGCCGGCGCTGTAATTCTCGCAATGGGCTGCCGTGAGCGTCCAAAGGGTGCTCTTAATATTGCGGGTCACCGCCCTGCAGGTATTTATACTGCGGGTACGGCGCAGAAGTTTGTTAATATGAAGGGTTATATGCCCGGTCGCGAGGTAGTAATACTCGGCTCGGGCGATATCGGACTTATAATGGCAAGAAGAATGACACTTGAGGGTGCAAAGGTAAAGGCTGTTTGCGAGCTTATGCCTTATTCGGGCGGTCTTGCAAGAAATATCGAGCAGTGCCTCAAGGACTTTGATATTCCGCTTATGCTCAGCCATACCGTAGTTGAAATCCACGGTAAGGACAGACTTACGGGCGTTACCATAGGTAAAGTTGATGAAAACAGGCGTCCTATCCCCGAAACGTTCGAGTATATTCCTTGCGATACGCTCCTTCTTTCTTGCGGACTTATACCCGAGAACGAGCTTACAAAGGATGCGGGAATATCACTTGACAGAGTGACCAACGGCGCTATTGTTGACGGTGACAGAGAAACCGAAATTGAAGGCGTATTTGCTTGCGGTAACGTTCTTCACGTTCACGACCTTGTTGACTATGTTTCAGAGGAAGCGAGCATTGCAGGTCACGCGGCTGTAAGATTTATCCGCCACGAAACGAGTAAGACCGTCAACGTACAGGTTAAGGCTGACGGTCAGATAAGATACACTGTTCCGCAGAAGCTTACCGAGGTTGCTCCGACAAGAGTGTACTTCAGAGTTGCCGACGTTTATCGCGATAAGAAGGTCGTTGTCGCTGTTGGTGATAAGGTGCTTTACGAGAAGAAAAAGCAGAAGCTGGCTCCCGGTGAAATGGAAACCGTTGAGCTTACCGATAAGATGATAGCCGAGGCTGCAGAGCTTGGCGGTGTGCTTGAATTCAAGCTTGTGTAAGGAGAAGAAAAATGAAAAAAAGAGAACTTACCTGCATTGTATGCCCGAGAGGATGCACCCTCGTGTGCGAGCTTGATGATGGGGGAAAGCTTATAAGTGTTTCGGGTAACCTTTGCCCGAGAGGAAAAAAGTATGCCGATGACGAGTGCACGAATCCTATGCGCGTTGTTACAAGCACAGTCAGATGCGAGGACGGCGCAGTCGTAAGCTGCAAGACCTCGACGAGCATCCCGAAATCTCTCGTTCTTGAAGCGATGAAGGTTATAAATAATACGAAAGCTCCCGCTACCGTAAAAATAGGCGACGTTATTATCAAGAATGTTCTTGGCACGGGTGCGGACGTTATAGCTACATCTAATAAATAAAACCGTCGCACAATAATAGAAATAAGCGGGCGAGGGTTAGATACAACTTTCGCTCGTTTTTATAAGTACGCGTGTTATTTCTTGCTTTCAGGTCAATACTTAATAGAAAAAAAGGAGTCAGTTATGGCAAATGTATATTTTACAAGAGAGATAACCCCCGAGGCGTGTAAAAGACTGTACGATCTTCTTATTGAAGAGAGATGCGGAATTCTCCCCGCTCCCGTAGCGGTGAAGGTGCATTCGGGCGAGGTGGGAAACCAGAACTTTATTAAGCCTGATTTCTTTGCGCCTACTATAATAGCATCGGGTGGAGTGGTCACCGAGTGTAATACGGCTTATGACGGTGGCAGAGATACTACCGCAAAGCATATCAAAACCTTAAAAAAGCACGGCTGGAGTGAGTATTTTGAGGTTGACCTGCTTGATGCCGAGGGCCCCGACCTTTGCCTTGATATTCCCGAGGGGAAGATAATAAAGAAGAATTATGTCGGTAAGAATATAGAAAAGTATTCCTCCGCTCTCGTTCTTTCTCACTTCAAGGGTCACCCTATGGGTGGATATGGCGGAGCGCTTAAGCAGCTCTCTATCGGCTTTGCTTCATCGTTTGGTAAGAAGTATATTCACGGGTCGGGTGACCCCGTGACAAGTTTTGCGGGCGATCACGATAGCTTCCTTGCGTCTATGGCAGATGCGGCAAAGAGCGTCGTCGAGCTGTTTGAGGGAAATATAGCATATATCAACGTTATGAAAAATATGTCTGTTGACTGCGATTGCTGCGCAGTTGCCGAGGATCCTTGTATTGCCGATATAGGAATTCTTGCGTCCCTTGATCCTGTTGCGATAGATAAGGCTTGCCTGGACCTCGTTTATGCAAGCAAAGACAAGGGCAGAGATCATCTTATCGAAAGAATAGAATCCAGAAACGGCGCGTATACAATTGAGTGCGCAGAGAAGCTTGGCGTAGGTACTACAAATTATAAACTAATCGAAATATGAAAACAAAACTTTACAAAAACAGTGATATTATAAGAAAAATTACGTTTGGAGCGGTATCGTTAGCGTTGTTTATGGTTTTGCCGTTTGTAACGGGCGCAATACCCGAAATAGGCGGGATGCTTTGCCCGATGCATATACCGGCTCTGTTATCGGGTGCGCTTCTTGGACCTTGGATAGGCGGTCTTCTTTCTTTTATAGCACCAATAATCAGAAGTCTTATTTTTGGCGCGCCGCTGCTTTATCCAAGGGCGGTATCCATGGCGTTTGAGCTGGCAGCTTATGCAATTTGTTTTGGACTGCTGCTTAAGGTATTACCTAAAAAAATATACTGCGTTTACGCTTCTCTCGGTATTGCTATGCTTGCCGGAAGGATAGTTGGCGGAATTACAAAGATATTCTTCCTTGCTTTTGGTACGATCAACTCGTACGGTTGGAAGCTTTTCTTTGTTGGTTATTTTGTTGAAACTCTCCCCGGCGTTGTTTTGCAGCTTATTCTGATTCCGCCGGTGCTCTTTGCTCTCGAGCGAGCAAAGTTGTACGATTATTCTAAAAAAACGTAATAATGTGACCTTTATGCTTATAATTAATAAGTAAAAAGTAAATTGATAAACGAAAAACAAAATGAAAGGAGTGGTATGATTGAAGAGAAAAAGTAAGCTTCCCGAGCTTTTAGCCCCCGCGGGAGATTATAAGGCGCTGGTTGCCGCTATTCTCGGCGGCGCGGATGCGATATATCTCGGCGGTGAAAAATTCGGCGCGAGAGCTTATGCGAAAAACTTCTCCGAAGAAGAACTTGCGTCCGCGATAAAGCTTTGCCATATGTGGGGCGTGCGTGTTTATACCACTCTTAATACCTTGATATTTGATAAGGAGCTCGACGATGCGGTGAGTTATGCCGCAAGACTTCACAAAATGGGCGTTGATGCGCTTATCGTTTCCGATCTCGGTGTTATATCGAGGATAAGGAAGGAAGTACCCGAGCTTGAGCTCCACGCTTCGACACAGATGGGCGTACATAATACAGAGGGTGTTAATTTTGCCGCAGCGCTAGGCTGTAAAAGAGTCGTACTCGCGAGGGAGTGCTCTGCTGCCGATATAAAGATAATAACCGAGAATTCCGATGCTGAGATTGAGGTCTTTCTTCACGGCGCGCTTTGCGTTTGCCATTCGGGGCAATGTCTGTTTTCCTCAATGGTGGGTGGCAGAAGCGGAAACCGAGGTGAGTGCGCTCAGCCCTGCCGTTTACCTTATAACAACGGAAAATATCCCCTATCATTAAACGATCTTTCGCTCTCCGAGCATATTGAAGAGCTGATAGCGTCGGGAGTTGCATCTCTCAAGATTGAGGGAAGAATGAAATCGCCCGACTACGTTTACGAGGTAACGAGAATATACAGAGAGCTTCTTGATAAAAACAGAAGCTCAAACAAAAACGAAAGGCAAAGGCTTCTCGACATTTTCTCTCGCGGCGGATTTACCGACGGATACTTTGTCGGCGACGTGTTCCGTAAGATGACGGGCGTGAGAAGCAATGAAGATAAGCAGATATCCCGTGAGATATCGGGCGGGAGCTTCGAGCTGACGAAGATACCTGTATATGCAAAGGCCGTCTTTGCGTCGGATAAGGCGGCATCGCTTACTCTTTCCGTGGATTCCTTTGAGCGCATAGATAAAGATAATACTAGAAGACTTTCGGTGACCGCTTACGGTGACGTACCCGCCGCGGCTGAGCATTCTCCCTTGACAAAAGAGGGGCTTTCCGCAAGGCTTTCGAAAATGGGTAATACTCCATTCTCACTTGCTCTCGGAAATATTGACCTTGAGCTCGACGAGGGGCTCAATTTGCCGCCATCCTCAATCAATGCGCTAAGGCGTGATGCGGTAGCTATGCTTGAGGAGCTGTTTGCGGTAAAGCTTGATATAATTTTGCAAAAAAACGAAGAAATACCAACCCGTAACACAATTTTTTGCATTAAAAAGCAAAAAGAAAGAGCTAAAAAGCTCGTTACTGCATTGTTTTTCAAAAAGGATACTTATGAGAAGCTGATCGATAAAAACTCAGATTCCTTAGGCGGTATTGATTTAATATTCCTTCCGCTTGCAGATTACGTGACGGCAGGAGAAAAAACTCGAAAAAGAGTTCTTGGAGTATACATTCCCCCCGTTATAATGGAGCGCGAATGGGAAGAGGTAAGCGGACTTGCGGCAAAGGCTCGCGAGCTTGGAGCAGAATACGCGCTGATAGGTAATATTTCGCACGTATCCTTAGCGAAGGCGGCAGAACTTACCCCGGTCGGTGACTTCAGGCTCAACGTTGCAAACTCCGCTTGCGCCGAGCTTTACGCTTCGCTTGGCGTTGATGCTATAGTTCTTTCACCCGAGCTGACGTTACCTCAGGCGCGTGATATAGGAGGCGGTGTTATAACGCTTGGAAGAATACCGCTTATGCTGACCGAAAGGTGCTTCGTAAAGGAAAACTTCGGGTGTGATAAGTGCGGAAGAGCAAGCTTTACCGACAGGAAGGGAGCAAAATTCCCGATTATTCGTGAGTATTTGCACAGAAATATTATTTTCAACTCTGCGCCAACCTATATGGGAGATAAAAAGAGCGAGCTGCGCGCCGCAGCCATAGCTCACGAGCATTATATATTCTCATCGGAAACCGCCGATGAATGCGCGAAGCTTCTCATTGATTATAAGCGAGGAAATACACTTTCGATACCGCACAGAAGAATAGGAAAAAGATAATAATATCAGCACTTTTCAAAATGATAAAAACTGCGAAAAAGGAATGCCTATGAAGCTTGAAGCGCTTAATGAAAAAATAAAAATAGCTATATTCGATATGGACGGAACTCTTGTTGATTCTCTTCCGTTTTTTAAGATACTTTGGAAACGTGTCGGAGAAAGATTTTTTGGAGATCCCGATTATTCGCCTCCTGTCTACATAGATAAAAAGATAAGAACTACTCACGTTGTGGAATCCTGCCGATTTATCAGAAGCGAGCTCTCACTAGATTGCACGGATGAATATTTTCTTCAATTTCTTTCTGAAATAATGGTGAAATTCTACGAAGAAAAAGCAAAGCTTAAGACGGGAGTCTTAGAGTATATAAAGTACTTGAAGATGAGAGGTGTTAAGCTATGCGTTGCAAGCGCAAGCGCCACTGAGCATATAATGATAAACCTCAATAAATACGGCATAAGTGAATATTTTGATTTCGTTGTTTCGTGCGTCGACGTAGGATACAGTAAGGATAGACCCGACGTTTATTTTGCCGCGCTTGAAAAATCGGGAGAAGAGCTCTCGGGCGCGTGCGTTTTTGAGGATTCCTATCTCGCGCTGGAAACCGCAAAGAAAGCAGGATTTATGACCGTAGGAATCTACGACGAAGGAAACTATGAGCATAACAGACTTCGTGCGGCGTCGGATTTCTATATTGAAGACGGTATGACGTTTTTAAATATGATATGTAAATAAGATAAAAGAGGCTAGCTCGAGAGTTGTAAAAAAATGAGCTAGTCTCTTTTAATTTTTTATAAGACACACCTAAGGAAGTTTATCACGTTTTCGCCCGCTATTTTTCTGACGGTACTCTCGGGGTAGCGGGACAAAAGATAATCTATAACTCTGTCGTGTATCGACGAGCTCTCATCAACGCCGTGCGGGTACTCTCCGTCAGTGCCGTCAATGTCAAATCCAAAGGCGAGTCCGTCCTCGCCGAAGTGCTCCAGGTGATACTCTATATGAGGTATAATATCTTCTAAAGCGGCGCCACCGTTTTTAACAAATGCGGGGTAGAGATTAAGGCCGACAACTCCGCCTCTTGCAATTATAGTTCTTGCCATATCAAGCGTGAGGTTGCGCGGAGAGTTACATATATCTCTGTAGTTTGAATGAGTTGCAATCAAGGGTAGATGATAAACACCGCAAAGGTCATAAAAGCTTTTGTCCGATAGATGTGATACGTCGAGGACTATACCAAGCTCTGCGCATCTGTGAGCCATTCTTATTCCCTCGTCTGTGAGCCCTGTGTCGTTTTCATCCCACGCGCCGCAGGCAAGCTCGTTTGTATCCCAGGCGAGTCCCATAATGCGGAGCCCCGCGCGGTATAGTGTGAAAAGCTCCTCGGAATCGGCAAGCAGTCCACCGCCGCCCTCTATTGTGAACATTGCCGAGGGAAGATTGTTATCGGTGGCGTAATAAAGACTTCTGACATCCTCAATTTTAGTGAGAGACAGTCTTTCGCACTCGTAAGCATATATATCCAGGCAGTGCATAACGTCGCGCCTGCGCATTTCCGGTGTGCGCGATCTTCTTGGTGTGAACGCAGCAAAAAATTGCAGAAACGGGTGCTTTTTTGATGTGTTGTATTCGCTTATGAGTCCTTTTTCCGAGTTTACGGTAAGAAAGCTGTCGCAATGCATATCGGCAACGTACATAATGGTCCTCCGTAGTTGGTAGGTTTTATTTATAATACTCCAAGACTCAAACAGTCAAGTCTTAGCAATGACAATAGTTTACACCATTTAAAATAATATGTCAATCGAAAAAGTAAAATGCTTGACAAACAAAGAAAATATATATATAATTATACCATATAAATTTATTTCGTTAAAATGAAAGGCGGAACTTATAATGGATGCAATCGACAGAAAGATATTGAAGCTTCTTGAGGCTAATGCGAGAATGGATAATGAGGATATAGCAACGGTTACGGACCTTACGGAGGATGAGGTAGCAGCGAGAATTGCGGCTCTTGAAAAGGCGGGAGTTATATGCGCGTATAAGAGTGTTATCGACTGGGAGAAGGTTGATACTGACAGTGTCAGCGCTATAATCGAGCTCAAGGTTACTCCGAAGGCGGGGCTCGGCTTTGAAGAGGTTGCCGCAAGAGTGGCAAAATATCCCGAGGTTGAATCGGTATACCTTATGTCGGGCGCTTACGACCTTAACGTTGTGGTTAAAGGAAAGACCTTCCACGAGGTTTCAAATTTCGTTTCCCGCGAGCTCGCTATGATAGATTCCGTAACTTCTACGGGTACGCAGTTTGTTATGAGAAGATATAAGGAATACAAGGTTGAGCTTATAGGTGACGATGAAGACGGAAGGAGTAAGATATCCTTATGATCAATTATTCAAAGGTCTTGAATGGGGTTGTCAAGGATATAAAGCCGTCGGGTATCCGAAAATTCTTTGATATCGCAAATACTATGGAGGACGTAATCTCTCTCGGTGTGGGTGAGCCGGATTTCAGAACGCCCTGGCAGGTGAGAAACGCGGGCATACGTTCGCTGGAGGTCGGTTCGACGCGCTATACCTCGAACAGAGGTCTTGAGGCGCTGAGAGATGAGCTTTCGAAATACGTTAAAAGAAAATACGGCGTTGAATACAGACCGAAAGATGAGATTTTGGTTACCGTCGGCGGCAGCGAAGCCATTGACGCGGCAGTTCGCGCTATCACTGAGCCCGGGGATGAAATAATCATACCTCAGCCAAGCTACGTTTGCTATGAGCCGATAGTACGCCTTGCGGGAGGAGTTCCCGTTATTATCGATACTAAAGCGGAGAATGATTTTAAGCTGACAAGAGCAGAGCTTGAAGCGGTAATCACTTCAAAAACTAAAGCTGTGATTTTGCCTTACCCCTGTAACCCTACGGGAGCTATTATGGAGTACGAGGACATACTCGCTATTTCCGAAACTTTAAAGGATACCGATATTATGGTCATTTCCGATGAGATATACGCGGAGCTTACCTTTGGCGGTAAGCGTCACGTCAGCGTACCGTCAGTCCCGGGGATGAAGGAGAGAACTATCCTTATAAACGGATTTTCAAAAACCTTCGCTATGACGGGGTGGCGTCTCGGTTATGCATGCGGTCCGGCGGAGCTTATGGCTATGATAACTAAAATTCATCAGTTTGCTATAATGTGCGCTCCCACGACCTCTCAGTATGCTGCGGTAGAAGCACTGCGCAATTGCGACGGCGAAGTTGCGAAAATGCTCGAGGAATATGATATGCGAAGAAAGATAATCGTTTCGGGCTTCAATAAGCTCGGGCTCACCTGCCGTGAGCCAAAGGGCGCGTTTTATGCCTTCCCGTGTATTAAAAGCACGGGCCTCACGAGCGAGGAATTCTGCGAAAGACTTCTTGAAAGCAAGCACGTTGCGGTAGTACCCGGAACGGCATTCGGTGAGTCGGGAGAGGGATTTGTCAGAACGTCGTACTGCTATTCGACGGCTCATATAAAGGAAGCTTTAAAGCGCATAGGCGAGTTCCTTGAAGAATTAAAAACCAAAGCCTGAGGGTTTTAAATGAGAATTGTATTTGTAAGGCACGGTAAGCCTGACTATAAAACCGATTCGCTTACCGAGCTTGGATGGATTCAGGCGAGAGCCACGGCAAAAAGATTGCTCGCAGAGGGGATAAGTGAAATTTATACCTCAAGTATGGGCAGAGCAAAGCAAACGGCAGAGGCTTTTTCGGAAGCTTCGGGACTTGCTGTAACGATACTTGATTTTATGAGAGAAATAACGTGGGGTAGTGAGGTGGACGGTGAAGAATTGCCGTTTGGAGGCCACCCGTGGTTGCTTTTACCCGAATACGTAAAGGCGGGAAAGAGTCTTTCGTTACCCGATTGGACTAAGGATGAGGTGTTTGCAAAGAATATAAAGCTGCAAAAGTCAACAGAGCGTGTTATTCTTGGATTCGATGCTTGGTTATCGGGTTTTGGATTTGAACGCGAAGGTGAATTTTACCGCGTAACACGTGATGATACCGATAAAACCATAGCTCTCTTCAGCCACGGTGGCGCATCTACTGCCGTTTTCTCGCATATATTCAATATTCCGTTTCTTTCCGCGTGTCTTTTTATAAGACCGTACTTCTGTTCTGTAGGAATAATTAAAATCGATGGTAAGCTCGGTGAGCTGACCATTCCGAAGATTGAAATTCTTAACGATGACCGCCATGTTCCAAAAGCATCGGATGAAGCAAGAATAGATAATTAATAATCAAAAAGTAAACTAAAGTTATAATTTAAACAATATTTATCTAAAAATAGTGAGTGCTCGGTTGAATCAAACCGAGCACTTTTTCTATTTATTTCTTGTGTAACTTTTTGTATTCGTTGGGTGATAGTCCTGTGTGTGCTTTGAAAACGGATAAAAAAGATGAAAGTGAACGAAATCCCGAATCAAAGCAAGCATCTATAACTCGTGCGCCGTGGCTAAGTAAAACTTTCGAGTATTCTACTTTTATACTGTTAAGACGTGAAACGTAGCTTTCGCCTACGTGCTTCTTGAAAATATTGCTGAAATAAGACGTATTATATCCCGCAATTTTTGCCATATCTTCAAGACTGGGGTTTTCAAAGAAATGTGTATTGAGATAGGCTATCGCGCGCTGTATTCCCGCATCTTGCGCTGATATTGTTTTTTTATTTGCCGATTCGTTGTCTGCAAGGATCAGACTTAAGAAGCTTTCGCAAAGCTCAACCGAGCATCCCCCGTTCTCCTTTCTGCATTCCTTAAAGAGAATATCTCCAATAGCGGATGCATCAAGAATTTGCTCTTCGGAAAGTGTGATCGGTTTGGTTTTATCTAAAGAGAAAATCTTTGATATCAATTTTGGGGAGATAACCGACGTATCAAAATTTAAGCAGTATGCTTTAAGAGGAGAATGCAATGCGTACGTATGAAAATCTATAGGAGAAAGTATGTAGGCGCTTCCTCTTTTTATTTCATACTGCTGACCGTTTATAATATGTGTTGCTTCGCCATCAAGCACCAATTCGAGCTCATAGTATTTATGAGCGTGAAGAGGACATATTTTGTTTGTATATCCGCATCCGATATAAATTGGGATTACGCTATTAGCAGGATTTATCTTGAATTGCCTGGTAATTTCATTTTTCATAAAAGGTTTCTTTCTCTTTTAACTTTTTGGCTTTTTCTCTGCTTTGACAAAATATACTGTATGTTAATTTTATCATAACGAATATAAAATGTCAATATTTTTGAAAAATCCAAAAAAAGTGCGTGTTATTATATACAAACTAGTTGCCGAAATATGGTTATTTATTTTAGAATAATTACAAAAACAGTTAATAAACTGTGTTTTATGAAAGGAGATTAATTATGAAAGTGAAAACAAAAACCAAAAGATGCGTTAAAATGATAATTATCGCACTCTTGGCATCGGTGGTGATACTTTGCACAGGAATTGCTATGTATGCGACGGATACGGCTTCCGGAGTTTTATCTACGATAGCGACTGTGAGTCCAACGTTATCTGCCGATGGTAAATCAATTATACTCCCGGGCGTTCCGGATGGATATACGGTATCCGTAAACGGCACGTCAAATGAAAGTGTTATCGATATTGACGGTAACGTATACACCCCGCTTGTGGATACTACCGTTAAAGTTAATTACAAGGTAACAAAAATCGAAGACGGTATGAGTGCTGTCGATAATTATCAGGAGGCTTCCATTGTGATAAACGGAAAATATACAGCCGAAGAATTCGATAACGCCGAACCTGCAGTACTTCCTAAGCTTCAGGAATGGAAGGGCGGTCAGGGTACCGTTAAGGTATCCGAGTCATCACGCATAGTGGTTTCTCACGCCGCGTTTATGCCTCAGGCTGAGCTTATAAACGAATATTTTGCCGACATTTTAGGATCTCCGCTCGAAATCGTTACGGATGAAGCATCCGCTGGAGATATCATTATTGGATATGCCGACGCCAAGGAACTTGGTAAGGAAGGTTATACTGTTGAACTTTCCGACCGCATAATTATTGAAGCTTACAGTGAAACAGGAGCGCTTTACGGCGGAACTACCGTAGCGCAAATGCTTACTCTTTATGAAGGCTATGAGTTACCGCAGGGATATATCAGGGATTATCCTGCGTATGAAGTCAGATCTTCAATGATAGACGTTGCAAGACATTATTTACCTTTGGAACAGCTTGTTGACACGAGTAAATATCTTGCATATTTCAAGGTAAATCAGATTCACGTACATATTAACGACAACGGGGGACAGCAGAATTATGCTTTCAGAGTGGAGAGCAAAAGATATCCCGAGATAAATTCTTTACTTGGCGATAATATTTATTCGCAGGAGGATTACCGCGCTTACCAGACCGAGCTTCTTAAGTACGGAGTTAAGGTGATAACCGAGATAGATTCGCCTGCTCACGCAGGATTTGCAGGACTTTACGACTCTTCTCTTGTAATATCCAGCGACAAAGGAAAACTTGATCTTACGAATAATTACGACGGTGTTGTCACTTTTATGAAGGGACTTGTCGACGAGTTTGTTAACGGTTACGATGGCAATCCCTCCGTCATAATTGATGAAATAGATACTATTCATCTCGGTATGGACGAATATTATTATAATCACGATCAGTACAAGGTATATATGAAAGAGATGTGTGATTATACAAAGTCTCTTGGTAAGTGTGTTCAGGTATGGAGCGCTTTGAAAACTGCCGATTTTTCCGAGGAGCTTCCTATAACCCCTGAAAATACGATAGTAAACTACTGGGGTGATGCGGATCTGAAAGCGTACGCAAACTTAGACTTTCCTGCGGTATCAAACTATCCATTAAAGCTGTACGTGGTGCCGGGTGTAACTAATGCGTTTGGAGATTGGATTGATATTCCAACTATTTACGACAGTTATGAGGCAAATATCGTTTCGTCATCCTTGACCTTTGCTGAATCATCACCGCTTTTACTCGGTGTTGAGGGCGCTATTTGGCACGATAATAACGCCGGACATTCAAAGGAAGGTGTTTTTGCCCGTGTAAGAGACCAGATGCTTCTTGTGTCCGAAAAAGCATGGCACGGTAAGGCGGATGGCGTAACGGGTGAACAGTTTGAAAAAAGACTTCGCGCTATTCAGGACCTCGTGCCTATCGTTAATCCTCAGAGCTTCGTTCCCTCGAACGAGGACGGAGTTGTTGCGGATTATGATTTTGATGAAGTAGAAAACGGAAAGATTAAGGATACCGCTCAGGGACTTGACGCAACGCTTAACGAAATTTCCGTAAGCAATTCCAAATTAACACTTGATGGTACGGGATACCTCTCTCTTCCTATAGATCAGATAGGCTTCCCGTATACAGTGAGCTTCGGTCTTACCTATTCTTCTACTACCTCGGGAATTCTTTTTGCGGGCGGTGACTCTACGTTCTGGCTCAACAAGAACGCTGACGGAAAAATTACGTTTGCAAGAGAGCTTCATACTTTCGGCTTTGATTTTGTATTCGTAAAGAATTTGCACTACGATATAATGCTTGTATGTGACAGAGAAACGATTAGCCTTTACGTAGACGGAGTTTATATTGAAGATGCGCACGTTATTTCCGCGGAAACGAAAAAACAAAATCTCAGCAGTATCAAGTTTAGTGAATCCGTATTGTCAACGTCAAGGATAGGCGAGGGAATTGTAGGTACCTTAGATAGCTTGAAGATACTTGGAAGTGCAGACAAAGTTGCGCTCAGCGGTATCGATAATATGAAATACGGAAACGTGGCGCTCGGTAAAGAGACCAGTGCTTCCGGTACCGAAGTAAATTATAAATGGTTCCCCGAAAATGCTGTAGACGGTATAACGGAAGGCTCGGATTTTAAGGTGTCCTTGAACAGAGTTGATAACGCTTGGCTCACCATAGATCTTGGTGAAGTATACTCTATAGATAAGATCAAGATCTATTTCCTTCAGTCACCTGTGGCATATAAATTCCTTATTTCTGTAGATGGAATAAACTATACCGAGGTGTATAATCAGCCTTCTGCTAACGCAGCAAAAAAATCCACAGACACCATCGAACTTGGAACAAACGTTGCAGCGAGATACGTTAAGTATCAGCAGGTTGAAATGTTTTCCGCAACTCTCAGCAACGGCAACGTTGCAAAATACAGCGGAAGCTTTGCTGAAATTGAGGTTTACGGAAGCGAAATCGCGATAAATAAAAACCTCGCGCTTGGAAAAGAAGTTGTAGAATGCACTTATAATGAAAATGGTACGACCGGTGTACCTCAGAATCTTACAGACGGTAATAACGAGGCATCCTGGAGCAACAGAGTATGCTTCGAGAAGCTGGACGAAGTGTATTTCACGGTTGACCTTGAAAGCGAGTGTCTTATCAGCGGTGTAAATCTTTATTGGTATCAAAGACCTAACAAGTATCGGATATACGTATCATCAGACAGGAGCAATTGGACTCTCGTTTATGAGGATCTGAAGGATAACGGTGGGGTCAAGTCAACTGACTGTGTGTCTATCCCCAACACCGTTATCGGTAGATACGTAAGGGTTATGTTAACCGAGTGCTTCGAAGCCTCTAACGGAAACTTGTATTGCGGAAGTATTGCCGAAGTGGAGGTTATAGGAACAGGAACCGACATTGGCGCTCTTGATACGATAGATAGATATCTTAAGACACTTGACGGAGATGCAAAAACTCATCTTTATAACAGAGTAGCCCTCGTTAAGAGAATAATAAGCAAAGGAAATACCGATATTTCAGCGGTTGCAATCAAGCTGCTTTATGAAGAATATGAGAGAATGCTCAATTCTTCTTACACTTTAGATACTTCAAAGGGAAATATCTATAATGCGCTTCTTGATATTAAACTAAGAAAGCACGCGAGCAGCGATTCTGCATATGCAGCGTACATGGAGGCGTATAAGCTTACTCTCAGTGCATACATCAATTCAAAGACGGATACATCGGTTAGAACGAACAGACTTTCCATGCTGAATAGTGCAACTTTGAAAATTGCGAAGCCCGACAGTATCGAGACGGACTTTACGTTCGCTGATTTAAACCTTCTCAAGGACGGAAATGTCAGCACATATTATGCTACCACCGAAACCACGCAGGCGGTAGGTAATTACTTCACAATCAATTATAATAATCCCATTACTTTTGCATCCATAAGATTAGCCACCAAGGATATTAATTCATCTCTTTCAACAGCTAAGATTGAATATTCTCTTGACGGAACGACGTTCACAACGCTTAAGGAGATAAATGGTGCCGGAAACATAAGAGATTATCGCTTTGGTGTAAATCGCAAGAATATGTGCGAGCTTGTTGTCAAGAATCCGATAGACAACGTAGTAGCAATACGTATAACCGTAACGGCAAGCTCCACTAAGAAATTACAACTTGCTGAAATCTTAGTGAATGAAAACATAGACCTTGACGTTCTTATTCCCGAAGCAAGCGGCTATCTGCTCGAGAATTATACTACTGCCAGCAGCTTCCCGTTCTTCCAGTATTATAAATCCGAAGCTGTTTCTCGTGCGTTTGTCGACAATTTAGCTACGTATATAAGATACCTTGTTCCAAAGGCAGACGTTGAGGCAGTAAATGCCAAAATATCCGAGCTTAAGGCAATTGACACAACGCTTTATACCGATTCATCTGTAGCCGTACTTAATGCGGCAATAGCATCAGCTGAAAGCTTTGTTTCAAGTATCAACGATAACGTATCAATATATGCGTCGGATGATGTGATTGAAGAGCTTTGTAACGCGAAGAATGCTCTTGTCAGAAATACTGCTATTAATACCGCAGAGCTCGAGAGCGCTATTGCCTCGGCAAGCGTAAATTCGTGGGAATACACCTATTATTCCTATAAATTCCTTAGCGATACGGTATATTACGCTAAATCGCTTCTTAACAATGCAAACGCAACACAGGAAATAATCAATGAAGCTTGCATAAGGGTTAATTATGCGATATCAAAACTCGAAACTCGCGGAACGCGTGTTAATGTGGCTCTTAATAAGAATCTCATCATATCAGGTCGCGAATCGGCAAGCTCGCTCGGTCCTGAGCTTGCGGTAGACGGCGATCTGACAACGAGATTCTCACCGAATCGCGAAGATGGTGCATACTTTATCATAGATCTCGGCGAGATACTGATGATCGACACTATTGAGGCAGTATGGAATCATAATCCGAGAAAATATAATATCCAGATTTCCGTCGACAACAAAAAATACGTTACTGTTTATGAATCGTATGACTCTCTTGTATTCGGCAAAGCAGTAACAGATACTATTAATTTCGAAGAAGCTGTACAGGCGAGATATGTAAAATTTGATCTTGTATCAAGATTTCTCGGTAGTAGCGATCAGCATACGCTTTACAGTGGTTCACCTAATGAAGTTATGATATACTCAGCTGATATGACACCCTCAAAGAGCGAGCTTCAGTATCTCGTAGATCTCTATGCAAACGGAATCACTCAGAGCTTTGCTCCGGAGTGCAAGGCGAAGATAGAGGCGGCACTTGCCGAAGCGGAAGCACTTCTCGCAAACGATAGCGCAACTGCAGAGGAAATTGAGGCGCTCGTTAACAGCCTTACTCACACTACCGATGCTTTAAACTTTAAGTTTGCAAACAATAGTGTACATACACATACTTGTCCATGTGGTGTTTCGGTAAGTGAAGAGCATATCTTTGATGCGGGAACGGTAGCTATGAAACCTTCAGCGTTTGAAGAAGGCGAGATGGTTTATACTTGTTCTGTCTGCGGAGGCAATAAGACCGAGGCAATACCTACTGTTGACCTTTATCTTTCTTCGATGAAGTTGAATCTTGCCGAAAGTATAAATGTTGTATATATTGCCGAAGTTAATGAAAGTCTTGCTGAACCTTATCTTATAGTTAAGCTTCTCGGTAATGAATATAAGCTTACAAAGTATACAGTTCGTGCAGACGGCAGATATGAATTCGTTTTCAAAGGGGCAACACCTTCGAATATGACCGATGATATGAGCGCTACTCTTTATGCCAAGAGAGGGGATGAAACGGTAAGCTCCGATGAAAGAAGCTTTACCATCAGAGAATACTGCGCGGCTGTTCTTAAGGCGTACAGCGCTGACGTAAAGCTCAGAACTCTCATCAGCGATATTCTTGTTTACGGTGCGGCACTTCAGAATTACGTAGGTCACGAAACCGATAATCTCGCTACCTCATCCGTACCGCGTCTTACGTCGAGCGAGTACGATGAAACAATTACGAGTAAGCTTCTTATTTCAGGTACTGCAAACGGATATAAGTGGATAAGCGCGGGACTTGTATGCACAGGACGTATGAGTGTTGATTTTAAGTTCGAATGCGCAAATCCTGATGATACTGTTATCAGATTTACTGTATGCGGCAGAGAGATGACCTACAAGGTAAGCGATCTCGATTGCGACAGTGACGGACGTTACAGCATTCGTTTGAACGGAATTATGGCATATGAATTTGATGAAACGATAACTGCTGAATTCGTAACAGACGGAGAAGCTGTCGGTGAGAAGTTAAACTTCTCGGTTAACTCGTATATCGTTTATATGAATGAGCTTTATGCTTCCTCTACGAATGAAACCGAATTAAAGCTTGTGGAGCTCGTTCGTGCTATTTCGTGCTACGGAAACAGTGCTAAGGCTTACTACGAGCAAATCAAAGGAGAAAAATGATGGATAAATATGAAGCGCCGATTGCGATAATGATAAACATTTCATCATCGGATATAATAACCACAAGTCCTATCGGAGACTCCGATGATTACGAGCCCGGAATCGAGCTTCCGGAGCTTGAATTTCCGAGATAATAATTTGTAATTTGTTGAAATACAAAGGGGTTAACTCAAGACATTTAAAGCTTGAGTTAACCCCGATTTTTGTTTTTTATATTAAAGCTTTTTGAGAGTATCCATTACGTAGTTACCGAACTCCTCGCAGGTAGCACCGGTATCTCTTCCGGTGATAGTGAGCTTCTTTTCCTCAAACGAGCAGATGTCAAGAGCGCGCTCAAGCTTTGCGGAGTATTCACCGTAGCCTATGTGGGAGAGGAGCATTACGCAGGCTCTGAGCATCGAGCAGGGATCTGCAAAGATAGCCCTGCCTTCCTTGACCATTCTCGGCGCTGAGCCGTGGATAGCTTCGAACATTGCGTATTTTTTACCTATGTTCGCGCATCCCGCGGTACCAACGCCACCCTGGAATTCGGCTGCCTCATCGGAGATGATATCACCGTAGAGGTTGGGGAGGAGCAGTACCTGGAAGTCGCGTCTGCGCTTTTTATCGACGAGCTTTGCGGTCATAATATCCGCGTACCACTCGTCGGTCGTGATCTCGGGATAAAGGTCTGCAACCTTGTGGCAATCCTCAAGGAAGTTACCGTCGGTGGTTTTGATAACGTTCGCTTTTGTAACGAGGGAAACTCTCGTCATACCGTTGCGTCTTGCATAATCATACGCGAGTCTTGCAATTCTGTCCGAGCCCTGCTTTGTGGTTATGGTAAAGTCAACGGCAAGGTCCTCGGTAACGTTGAAGCCCGACGAGCCTACCGCGTAGCCGCCCTCTGTGTTTTCTCTGAAGATAACCCAATTGATGCCCTCTTCGGGAACTTTGACGGGACGTATATTTGCGAAGAGGTCAAGCGCCTTTCTCATTGCAACGTTTGCAGATTCAATGTTAGGCATACCGTCGCCCTTCTGAGGCGTAGTCGTGGGACCTTTAAGAATAACGTCGCAGGATTTGAGAGCTGCCATAACGTCGTCGGGAATAGCCTTCCCGTGAGCTATTCTGTTTTCTATTGTAAGACCGTCTATTGTTATAAATTCAATGCGACCCGCAGCCTCTTCTTTAGCGAGTATAAATTTGAGCACGCGCTCGGCTTCTTTTGAAATAGTGGGGCCGATACCGTCGCCGCCGCAGATACCGATTTTTATGGTTTTTAATGCTGCATAGTCGGTGAAGTCTCCCTGCGCCTTCATATCCTCAACTCGGATAAGCTGCTTTTCAAGTATTGCTCTGAACTTTTCGCATGCGAGCTCAAGTTCTTTATTATAACCGTTCATTGTTTTTACCTCTCTTAATTTGAGTTTTCCTTTGTGTAGTTAAGAAGGCCGCCCGCAAGCAGTATCTTGCGCTGACGCTCTGTGAGCGAAAGGTTAAGTTTAACCTCTGCGCCGCCTTCGCTTTTTATCGTAACGGTGTCAAGAGAAGCGATCGCTTCCTTGAAGTTTTCTATCGTGGTAAAGTCACCCTCGCTAAGCTTTTCATAATCGTCGGGATCTGCAAGAGTGAAGGGAACTATACCGAAGTTGATAAGGTTCGCAACGTGTATTCTTGCAAAGCTCTTTGCGATAACGGCGCGTATTCCCAGATAAAGGGGAACGAGAGCCGCGTGCTCTCTTGATGAGCCTTGTCCGTAATTTTGTCCGCCGAGAATAATTCCGCCGCCTTCTGCTTTTGCTCTTTCGGGGAAGGCGGGATCGCATACGGTAAAGCAGAACTCTGAAAGCTTCGGTACGTTGGATCTGTAAGGAAGTATTTTTGTTCCCGCGGGCATGATGTGGTCCGTTGTGATATTGTCTTCTACCTTGAGGATTATCTTTGCCGAAAGCTTCTCGTCGGGAGCCTTGCCCTTCGGGATAGGTTTGATGTTTGGACCTCTGACAACCTCGACTTCGGGCGCTTCCGCTTCGCTCGCGGGAAGCTCTATCATATTATCGTTAACAAGGAATTTCTCAGGCAAAGTAATTTTTGGCGCTTCGCCAAGCTCTCTCGGATCAGCAAACACACCTGCAATTGCGGATGCCGCCGCAACCTCGGGGGATACGAGATAGACGTTCGCATCCTTAGTGCCTGAGCGTGCCAAGAAATTACGGTTAAAAGTACGCAAGCTGACGCCTGCAGATTCGGGTGAGAAGCCCATACCGATGCAAGGACCGCAAGCGCATTCTAGTATTCTCGCGCCGGCACCGATAAGGTCGGCGAGAGCGCCGCATTCGGCGAGCATAGTATATACCTGCTTTGAGCCGGGGGAAATAGAGAGGCTCACGTCGGGGTGAACCGTTTTACCCTTAAGCATTTTCGCTACGGTAAGAAGGTCGCGAAGCGATGAGTTCGTACAAGAGCCAATACATACCTGGTTTATCTTCATTCCGCGAAGCTCATCCACGGATTTTATATTGTCGGGAGAGTGCGGACAAGCCGCCAAGGGAGAGAGCGTGCTGAGATCTACCGTGTATTCTGCATCGTATACTGCGTCGGGGTCGGACGCGAGAGGTATGAAGCATTCGCCCCTTCCTTCCGCCTCAAGGAATGCCTTAGTGGTTTCATCCGATGGAAATATAGAGGTGGTAGCTCCAAGCTCTGCGCCCATATTTGTGATAGTTGCGCGTTCGGGAACGGAAAGAGATTTAACGCCCTCTCCCGCGTACTCAACGATAGCGCCGACACCGCCCTTTACCGAAAGCAACCGCAGTACCTCAAGAATAACATCCTTAGCGCTGACAAAATCGGATAGCTTACCTGTCAGATTTATTTTTATCATTTTCGGCATCGTAATATAGTACGTTCCGCCGCCCATAGCAACCGCTACGTCAAGACCGCCCGCTCCCATAGCGAGCATACCAATACCGCCCGCGGTAGGGGTATGGCTGTCCGAGCCTATAAGCGTCTTTCCGGGAATTGCGAATCTTTCAAGGTGTACCTGATGGCAAATTCCGTTTCCCGGGCGGGAAAACCTAATACCGTGTCTTTTTGTGACGGTTTGAATGTATCTGTGATCGTCTGCATTCTCAAATCCCGCTTGCAGAGTGTTATGGTCTATGTAAGCTACGGAAAGCTCGGTTTTGACTCGCTCGGTACCCATAGCCTCAAGCTGTAGATACGCCATAGTTCCCGTTGCGTCTTGGGTGAGAGTCTGATCTATTCTTAGCCCGATTTCTTCTCCTACCTTCATCTCGCCCGAAACAAGATGAGATTTAATAATCTTTTGTGCAATAGTATATCCCATTGTGATTTTCCTTTATTTGAAAATAAATATTTACAAAATCAGTTCATTTGCTTCTTGAAATTGTTTAAAGCGTTGTCGATATGTACCGAAGTCAGGTGCTCTGCTTCATCGGAATTTCCTGAAAGAATTGCTTCCAGTATCCCTCTGTGTTCAGCAATGGATTTCTCCGCTCTGTCGGATTTTGAGAGTGACAGACGTCTGTACGCCTTGATGTTCTTGTGAAGATCGGAGAGTATCTTGCATAGGTGCCTTGAGCCGGAGGCTCTGAATATTATACTGTGAAATTCCGAATCAAGCTCACCGCTTTGTTTGTCGTTATGCTTCGCAAGATAAAACTCGGATAATTCAACGGTTTGTTTGAGTTTCTCCTTATCTTCGTCGCTCATACGCTCTGTGGCAAGTCTTGCTGCAAGTCCTTCAAGTCTTTTTCTTACGGCGTAGATATCCTCGATATCCTCTTTGGTTATGCCTATGACCGTAGCGCCTTTGTTTGCGCAAAGCTCAACGAGTCCCTCTTCCGCAAGCCTGTGCAAAGCTCCTCTTACGGGAGTTCGGCTCGCTTCGAGTCTTTCCGCAAGAGCAATCTCGCGAAGCTGTTCTCCGCGCTTTAGCTTTCCCGATAGTATCTCTTCTTCGAGTATTGAATAGACACGTTCTTCAAGTGAAAGCGAAGTGTTTGAAATAATCATCGGAGCTCCTCACTTATCTGCGCTTGAAGATGCCGAAGGAAATACGTTCTGCGATCTCCTCAAGCTCCTCATCGCCCATAACGGTTGTTCTACCCTCGGCGTAAGCCTTGTCAATTTCCTCTTTCATAAGAGCAACTATCTTATCCTGTTTAGTGAGCATATTATCACCAACGAGAGAATAATGACTGTTCATCCAATATGCGATACCCGCAAGTCCCGACGTGTTGGATATCGAAACCTCTGCGGGACGGGCGAGAATTTTCTCTGTGTCAAATATGTTATATATCTCGGCATCCTTCATAAGTCCGTCAGCATGGATGCCCGCTCTGGTGAGATTGAAGTTTGCTCCGACAAATGGAGTCATCGGGGGAATATCGTAGTTAAGCTCGTTTTTGTAGTATTCGGCAATCTCCGTGATGACTGTCGGATCCATGCCGTCAAACGTACCCTTAAGGGATGCGTATTCGATAACCATTGCCTCGAGCGGAACGTTACCCGTGCGCTCACCTATGCCGAGCAGCGAGCAGTTGACTGCCGATGCGCCGTATAGCCATGCCGACGTAGCGTTTGCAACCGCTTTATAGAAATCGTTATGTCCGTGCCATTCGAGCATCTCGGAGGTAACGTCTGCGTAGTGGTGCAGACCGTAAACGATACCGGGAACGCTTCGGGGGAGAGCAACTCCCGTAAAGGGAACACCGTATCCCATCGTATCGCACATACGTATCTTTATCGGAATACCCGCTTCCTTTGAGAGGTCTGTGAGCTCGTTTACGAATGGAACGACGAATCCGTAGAAGTCGGCTCTTGTGATATCCTCGAGGTGGCATCTCGGTCTGATGCCCGCATCAAATGCGGATTTAACAACTCCGAGATAATGCTGAAGCGCCTGCGAGCGTGACATTCCGAGCTTTTTGAAGATATGATAGTCAGAGCAGCTGACTAGGATACCCGTTTCTTTTATACCGATATCCTTTACGAGAGCGAAGTCTTCCTTCTTTGCTCTTATCCAGGTGGTTATCTCGGGGAATTTATAACCGAGAGACATACATTCCTCAACTGCTTCTCTGTCCTTTTTGGTATAAACGAAGAACTCGCTTTGCCTTATAATACCGTTAGGACCGCCAAGCTTTGCGAGCATTTTATAAAGATCGACGATCTGCTTTGGAGTGTACGGCGCGCGTGATTGCTGACCGTCACGGAAGGTGGTATCGGTGATCCAGACATCGGCGGGCATACGTAGAGGAACGCGTCTGTGGTTAAAGGCAATCTTAGGTATCTCGTCGTAAGGATATATCTCTCTGTATAAATTCGGCTCGTCTACGTCCTGTAGCGAGTATTTGTACTGTGACTGCTCAAGCAGATTACTGTAAGGGCTTTTAGCTATCATGGTTTAGTCCTTTCTATATGCCGAAAAGGCTTTTTGTGAGTTTTACTTTAATCAAATTCGAGTATAACTATTCGTTATAAAGCAGTTTGAAAAAACGCGCCTCAATCAAATTGTATACAAGAATACAATTTCAAGTTTTTATCATTATACAACACAGAAGCATCTTTGTCAAGTATTTTATTTAAAAATTATAATTACATTAAATATATCAAACAAAAATAATGAGTTATAAAATAAACTGTCAATTCGGTACTTCTGTTAAGGAAGCTTCTTTATCCACCCAAAACGATTGATCTTTATTGCGGCGGGAATACATTTTAGCAGCTGATCGGATTTCAAGGCAAGGAATATAAGCCATATTGGAGCGTTCAGATTTGACGCAAGCACTGATAGAGGAATGACGACGAGAAAAATAAAAAACGCATCGTTCTTCAGGATAAATGAAACGTCACCTCCGCTTTTAACAAGACCGATAAGGCAAGCCGATTGATAAGACGTACCTATTATTGTTATTGAGAGGACAGAAATAAGAGCTTTTGCGACGTCGGCGGCTTCCGCTCCTATCTTATACATCGATATAAACGGTCCTTTTGCAATGAGCAATGCGCACGAGGTGAGAATCCCCAGAAGAATGAATATAAGCTGCGTGGTATAAGCATAGCCTTTGATTTTTTCAATCTTACCTTCGCCTATCGTTTTTCCGATTATTATACCGACGGCGCCCGAGAGTCCGTTCATAAGAATATACGAGAGGGAATTAAGCGTATTGGCTACAGCAAGTCCCGCAACAACGTCGTCCGAACCAACCTTCGAAAGAAGATAAGATGCGAAAAGTGTGTTTGCTATCCATACCATCTGTCCGAGAACTATCGGGGTAGTATATCTCACGAAATCAAGGGAGATGATCTTATCGAAGCTGAAAAGGGATTTGACGGTAAGCTTTATCTTTTTGTCTATTAAAAAAACGTATATGAGAATAAGCAAAAGCTCTATCGCTCTTGCCGATACGGTTGCTATTGCCGCTCCTCTTATGCCCAGTGCAGAAAAACCAAGCTTACCGAATACAAGCGCGTAGTTAAGGATAAGATTTACTGTAAATGCTGCGGTCGATGATACTACCGTGACCTTCGGGGATTCAATGCTGCGCATAAGCGCTCCAAGAGCGCCCGAAAGACAGAAAAAGGGGAAAGAAAAAGCAAGAAGCTTTAAGTATTCTGCGCCGCCCGATGCCGCCTCACCGCCTAAAAACAATGAGATAAAGAGTGACGGAAATAATATCGAAAGCGTTGAGATGAGAGTACCGAAAGCAAGCGAAATAACCGTTCCTATTGCAGCTATTTTTTTGATTTTTTCGGTTTTTCCTTCTCCCCAGCTTCTGCTTGACGCGACGGTAATTCCGCTTTCAATACCGGTTATGAACATCTGTAGCAGTGTGAAGATAAGAGTACCGATATAAGCTCCTGCGGTTGCTTCTTTGCCTAGCCTACCTATCGATATACTGTTAGTCAGCGTTATCAGAAAGCTGACGAGATATTGCGCCGCTATAGGAAGCGCCAGATGGATAAGATTATTGTAAAACGCTTTGTCTTTTGTTAAGATATCTTTTATCTTCATTGGACTCGCTGTTTTCTCCCTTTTTACCTGTTAATATTCCGTGTGATGATAATTATTTGTTTAACACTTGTAAAATTAAAAATCTTGTGCTAAAATAGTATTGTGGGAGAATTGGTTTTTGTACCCCACAATAGTTTCCGATAAAAGGATTTGATATAATGAGAAAGACAAAAATTGTATGCACCATCGGTCCTGCGTGCTCCACCCCCGAAATAATGGAGAAAATGCTTAAAGAAGGTATGAACGTTGCGAGATTTAATTTTTCGCACGGTACGCACGAATATCATAAAGAACTTATAGACACATTTCGTTCGGTAAGAGATAAAATGAAAATTCCCGCGGCGGTTCTGCTCGATACTAAGGGACCGGAGATCAGGTTTTGCGACTTTGAGAGCGGAAAGATCAGAGTAAATAAAGGCGGTAAATTTGCGCTCACCTCAAGAGACGTTATAGGAAACGAGAGTGAGGGAAAAATTACTTATCCTGCGCTTATCGGTCAGATAGCAAAGGGAACGAGAATACTCGTTGATGACGGAAAGGTATCTCTTATCGCGGAAGACTTTACCGATACGGATATTATATGCCGTGTTGAGGTTGGCGGATATATCTCTAATCATAAGAGTATAAATATCCCAAACACTTCCATAGACATGCCGTATATAAGTAAAAAGGATGAAGAGGATCTGCTCTTCGGCATTAAAGAGAACGTTGATTTTGTAGCTGCATCCTTTGTAAGATGCAAGGAAAACGTTATAGAGCTAAGAAGGTTTCTTGACTATCACGGCGGACACTCCATAAAAATCATTGCAAAGATCGAAAACATGGAGGGCGTGCGCAATTTTGAGGATATTTTATCAGTTTCGGACGGAATAATGGTCGCAAGAGGCGATATGGGCGTTGAGATAGCATTCGAGAAGCTTCCCGGTATTCAGAAGCGCTTTATAAGAAGATGCTACAGCTCGGGTAAAATGGTCATAACCGCCACTCAGATGCTTGAATCCATGATCCATTCGACAACTCCGACGAGAGCAGAAATTACCGACGTTGCAAACGCGGTATTCGACGGCACCAGCGCCGTAATGCTTTCGGGTGAGACCGCAACGGGTGATAATCCCGTGCTCGTTGTAAGAACTATGTCTAAAATAGCAGAGCAGGCAGAGAGTGACGCGAGCGATCTTAAGGTATATTCCAATCTTGTATATGATGACGAGAAGCTTGATATAACAAATGCGGTGTGCGATGCCGCGGTTACTACGGCGAAGGATCTTAACGCAGACCTTATCGTAGCGGTAACAAAGTCCGGACTTACGGCGCGCAGAATGTCAAAATTCCGTCCCGATCAGCCGATTATAGCCGCAACACCCGAAGAGAAGACTTTTCATCAGCTTGCTCTTTCGTGGGGAGTGCTTCCCGTGCTTTCGCTTATGCAGAAGGACACGGAAACACTGTTTATCCATGCGATAGACTGCGCGAAACAACTCGGACTCGCAAATCCCGGAGAGACAGCTATTATAACTGCGGGAGCTCCCGTTAATCTTTCGGGTACGACAAATCTTCTTAAGGTTCAGATAGTAAATTAAAATAATATTAATTTGACATATATTTATTGACAGCCTCGGAAAATACCCGAGGCTGTTTTTTGAGGCGGAGAAAATTATGAGAAAAATATTTAGAGTGCTTGTGTCAAGATATACGCTGTCAGCCTTGTTTATTCTTGCGGAAATAGCCCTTATAGCTTATCTTGCCTTTTATGCGTATACTTATTCGTTTTTGTTTGTTTTGTTAGCAAATGTTGTCAATTTATTGGTTATTTTGAGTTTGATCAACCGCGATACCAATCCGGAGTTCAAGCTTACGTGGCTCGCTGTGGTTGTTATGATACCGCTTTTTGGCGGAGTTCTTTATATTATGTTTTATTCAAGACGTCTGACGCGAAAAGAGGCAGATTTCCTCAAAAAGCTCGGTGCTGATATGCTTGAGTGCGAGAGAAAAAACGGAAATGATACAGAGTCTTTACGCGTGCTGAATTCATTGGCAAAGTACTCTGAGAGTGGCGCGGGGTGCGCTCTTGCCGTTATGAAGGACGATGCCCTCGCGGAGATTTACAGCGATTGCAAAACCGAGTATTTTTCATCCGGAGAGATCTTTTTTGAAGCTATGCTTGAATCGCTTCAAGGCGCAAAAAAATATATCTTTCTTGAGTATTTTATAGTAGAGGACGGCTTTATGTGGCGATCAATACTCGAAATCCTTCGTGAAAAGATAAAATCCGGCGTCGAAGTAAGAATGTTATATGACGATATAGGTTCGATGAGCACCCTTCCTGCAGGTTTTGACAAAAAGCTTCGAAACGAAGGTATCAGTTGCTATCGTTTTGCAAAGGTCAGACCTAAATTTTCCTCGTCTTACAATAATCGCGACCACAGAAAAATATGCGTTATAGACGGTAAGGTAGCCTTCACGGGCGGTATTAATATAGCTGATGAATACATCAATAAAAAGCAACGCTTTGGACACTGGAAGGACGGGGGCGTGCGCGTTTTTGGTACTGCCGCCGAGGGATTTGCAAGGCTGTTTTTGGTAATGTTTGACTTTACTTGCAGAAAAGAGACCGATTATGGAGCTTATCTTTCGAGAGAGAGTAAAGCAAATACGGGTGTAAGCGATGATAGTCACGGCGGTGGTGAAGGAAAAGTTCCTTTCGGCAGCGGCGCGGAGCAGGGTGACAAAAGCGGATATCTTATACCGTTCGGCTCGGGACCCGCCCCTCTTTACACCGAACCCGTGGGAAAGGGCGCTCTTATGAATATCATAAACGCATCAAGACGTTACCTATATATAACGACTCCTTATCTTATCATTGATTACGATATTACAGAAGCGTTGCGTCAGGCCTCGAAAAGAGGGGTTGACGTGCGTATAATAACTCCCGGCAAGGCGGACAAAAAAATAGTAAAAATAATGACGAAAAGCTCGTATCCGTATCTTATAAAGGCGGGAGTGCGAATTTTTGAATATACTCCGGGGTTCATTCACGAAAAACTGCTTGTATCGGATGATATTTTTGCGGTTGTAGGAACTATTAATTTTGATTACAGAAGCTTTGTCCATCATTTTGAGGATGCGCTGTGGATATGTGGTGATCCCGTGATTGCGGATATAAGGGACAGCTTTATGAAAACAGAGAGCGTAAGCGCTGAAATTCTGCCAAGTGAGGCGAAGCTTGGATTTTGCGAGAGGGTTATAAGAACTCTCATTCGCATTTTTGCGCCGCTTTTTTGATAATTGAAAAGCCTGCGGCTCCGAAAAAACGGTTAAGCCGCAGGCTCTTATTATTAAAGCGATTCTATTGCAAATACTACGTATTCATGCTCATGAAGCTGCTCGATAACGTCATTTAAGCTGACTTTTTCTTTTTTGCTCGTTACAAGGCTGACTTCTATACCGACGTTGCCTTCAACTCCGCTTCGGGGAATGGTGACTTGCACGTCGTGCGCTCTGTATGTACTTTTTAAGTAATCAATGCAATCTCTTATATGAGAATCCGAGTTTATTTCAACGTAAAGACCGAAGGATGAGTGATGCTCGTTTATATGGCGCTCAATTTTATTGAGAACCATTACCGTAAATACCGAGATAAGGAAAGCGACTATTCCGCCCTCGTAGAAGCCCGCTCCGATCGAAAGTCCTATTGCCGCTGTGACCCAAAGACCTGCCGCGGTAGTAAGACCGACTATCTGGAAGCGCCCCTTTACCATAATAGTACCGACACCGAGGAAACCTATACCGGATATTACCTGCGCGCTGACTCGCAGGGGATCGGAATTTGATATTCCAAGCATATCTCTTGCGAAAAATCCGACCATAGCTGTAAGCGCCGCGCCTACGCAAACGAGAATATGCGTTCGAAGGCCTGCCGCGCGGCGCTGTCTGCCTCGCTCAAGTCCTATAACGCCGCCTAATAATGCTGCGGTAAAAAGTCTTATAAGGATAGTCCAGAAATTGAACTCTCTCAACCACTCCATCATATATACGTTACTCCAATCTTTTGTTACTAAAGCTGTATATCATTAAAAATACAAGGACAGTAGGTTTATATTTTATCACTTATTTTTAAAAAAGTCAACCTTTGCTTTTAAGTTTATGCGAAATATGGGATAATGTTGAAGAAAAATCGGCATAACTATTGAAAAAGAGCTTAAAAAATACTATAATTAGTGTGAAAATAAAAGAAAGCGAGAAAACAATGGTAACGTTTGATATTATAAAAAACGATCCCGCGATAAGAACGTATATACGTGAGGCGGACAGGTCGCTTGAGGCTCTCGGATATACAGAGCACAGCTTTGCTCACGTGACGTTCGTTGCCGAGCGCGCGGCATCGCTTCTTTCATGGCTCGGATATGGAGAAAGAACGGTCGAGCTTGCGAGAATTGCGGGATTTTTGCACGATATAGGAAATATAGTCAACCGCACCGATCACTCTCAGTCGGGAGCGCTTATCGCGTTTCGAATTCTCGATAAATACGGTATGGATGCCTCGGAAATCGCCGAGATCGTAACCGCTATCGGTAACCATGACGAGGGAACGGGAGTTCCGGTGAGCGCTGTCGCGGCGGCTTTGATACTTGGAGATAAATCCGACGTTCGCAGGACACGTGTGAGAAACAGTGAAATATCAAGCTTTGATATTCACGATAGAGTAAACTATTCCGCGACCTCGTCCGATATTATACTTTCCGAGGATAAGAGAAGTGTTACGCTGAAGCTTAATATAGATACCGAAATAAGTCCTATTATGGATTATTTTGAGATATTCCTCGGCCGAATGAAGCTTTGCAGAAGCGCTGCGGGTAAGCTTGGCGTTGACTTCAAGCTTTGTATAAACGAGCAGCAGTTCATATGACCTGCGCTATATTACAAATTTTTGCGACTATATTTATTGCTTTATAATCCGATACGACTTATAATTAAAGCACAATAAATATAATGGGAGGCGCTTATTATGGAACAGAAAAAGCTGATAGTTATAGGCTGCGGAAGCAGGGGGAAGGGCTACTCGGACAAAACGCTTAATATGGACGGAAAGTTCAGGATAGTGGGTATTGCCGAGCCTATTGCGGAAAAAAGAGAGTATTTCAAGAAAAAATACGGCGTTCCCGCGGATATGATATTTGAAAGCTGGGAGCCCCTTTTAGCTCTTGGAAAAATAGCCGACGCGGCGATAATTTCAACTATGGACAGAGATCACTTTGCTCCCGCTGCAGCTGCTATGCGAGAGGGTTACGATCTTTTGCTTGAAAAGCCTGTCTGTCCTACGAAGGAAGAGTGCATCGAGCTTTACAGAATTGCTAAAGAGCTTGGCAGGCGTGTTATAGTTTGCCACGTTTTGAGATATACGCCGTTCTTTAATGCCTTAAAGAGAATAATAGATTCGGGCATGATAGGTAAGGTAATGAACATTCAGCATATCGAGGCGGTTGGAAATACTCACCAGAGCCATAGCTTTGTCAGAGGCAAATGGGGAAATTCCGAAAGATCGTCTTGTATGATACTTCAGAAATCCTGCCACGATATGGATATTTTGCAGTGGCTAGTAGGTAAAAGGTGCCTATCCGTGCAAAGCTTTGGCAGCAGAACGTATTTCAGAGAGGAAAATGCTCCAGAGGGCGCACCCGAGTTTTGTATTGAAGGATGCCCCGAATACGATACCTGCCCTTATAACGCGGTTAAGCTTTACTATGAGGATAAGAAAAACGGCTGGTTTCGCGGGGCTGCCGCAAATAGCCACGAGCCGACGGACGAAGCTGTTCTTGAAGCAATAAAAACCACCAATTGGGGCAGATGCGTGTTCAGATGTGACAATGACGTAGTAGACCATCAGGTCGTTAATCTTGAGTTTGAGGACGGTATTATCGCAAGCTTTACTATGAGCGCGTTTACCAAGGGTGGACGTGAGATACGTATAATGGGAACCGAGGGCGAGATAATCTCGGGTATGGACCGAGATACGATAACTCATTTTGATTTCAAAACAAGAAAAACCGAGGAGCTTCCTATTCGGGATATGCTCAAGGGCAATACTATCGTTGAAGGTCACGGCGGCGGAGATGCGGGCATTATGAATGCCTTTTACGATATGCTCTGCGGTGTCGATCAAGGCAATTTGAGTGATATCGAAATCTCTGTACAAAACCATATGATCGCCTTTGCGGCAGAAGAGTCAAGGCTCACGGGTAAGGTCGTTGCCGTGGATGATATCAGCTTTGTCGAATAAAATAAATCTGCATATAAGAATACGAGACCGGTATAAAAATAAATTTTTTACATAATGAAAAAGGTTGGATTCAACGAATGCGTGAGTCCGACCTTTTTCGTTTTTGACAGTAGTTTTGGGTAAAAATCTGAAAATCTGTCTGTTTTACCTTGTGCTTTGTCTAATATTAATTTTAAAAAAATGATAAAATGTAGATGATATAACTAAAAGTATTTGATAATACCGTGATTAATATGGCTTACCCTGTATTTGGTGCGGTATTCCTTTGGAGTGCTTCCCGTGATGTCCTTGAACTGCCTATGGAAGCTTCGCTCGCTGCCAAACCCACACTCGTAGCAAATTTCAAGTCCTGTTTTGGTGGTTTCAAGTAGCAGATATTTTGCTTTGTCGGCACGGATGTTTGCCAGAAGAGAGCATAGGTTGATCCCGAAAACCTCACCTATACGCTGGGATAAGTAATTCGGATTATATCCGAGAGCGCCGGCTATATCGGAAAGCGTGATCTTTTCCGATATATTCTTGTTTATATAATCAACAACACCTACGGCAATACTGCTGTCCTGCGTGCCCTCGCATAGCTCTGTGTTTTCAAGAAAATCACTCAGCATAAGATAAATGCAGCCCTTTATATCGAAAAGCTCGAAATCGCCCTTTTCAAAAATGCGGGAGCGAAACATATTCAAGGTAGACTCTTTTGGAATGAAAACGCTGCCTTTGCCGACCTTCCCCGATGTTTGATTGAAAAAGTCGGGTATCATTGACGGTGAGAAAACAAACATTGCGAGCTTGTTTTTCTTTGTTGAGTAATAGCTATGAGGCTGGAAGGGAAATACAAATGCTGCCTGACCGACGTTGAGCGTTTCGATGTTTCCGTCTACGGTTATATCAAGCGGCTCTTCAATTGGGATAACGAGCTCGGCGTACTGATGCATATGAATAGGGTATATATACCTTTTATGATGCATCTGAAATCTTACGGCGCGCTCTGTGCCGAAATTCTGACTTTGAATTCGCGTTTTCATAGCTTTCTCCCCGAATAGTTTCTTTAAATTGATTATACAGCTTTTTTGAGCTATTGTCAATATTTTAGGAGAAATATAACAAAAATACAAATAATTATTTACAAAAAGGAGATTTACAATGAAAAAGAGTAAAATTATTGTCTTGATCCTCACTATTGCTCTTGTTGTTGGGACAATGCTTGCGGTAACTCTTCCTGCGGCAGCGGCAATAAACGAAGAGGATTGGATAGCAGCTCCGAAAAATACACTTATAAAGTGTCCCGGCGGGGCGTGCGATCACACAAGCTGTGATTACGTATATTCGTTTGCTGTAATAGGAGATACTCAGAATCTCAACTATACAGATGCAAAGAATTACGTTGCGGCTCTCGCGGAGGATTCAACTCTAACGTATGAAAAGTATACCTCGGCGTATATGAGAACTCTATATAATTGGATTCTCGCTAACCGTGAGAGCAAGAATATTGAGTACGTTCTCGGAATGGGAGATATTACTCAGTCGTTTAATACCTCGCAGACATATTATGACGAGGAATGGCCGCTTGCAAAGGAGGCTATCAAGCTTCTTGACGGAGAGATCGGTTACTCGCTCGTAAGAGGTAATCACGATATATCTTCCGGTATGAACGGCGTATTCGGCGTTGGCACGGAATATTATAACGCATTGGCTAAGCTTGCAGAAGAAAAAGATGAAACTGGCAGACCTATGGCGGGCTTCCTTAATCCCGAAAAGGTGGAAGATACATACCGTAAGATAGTGACTTCGTCAGGTGATAAGTACATAATTTTTACGCTTGATTATTATCCTACCGAAGCGTGCGTAGATTGGCTTAATGATATTCTTGCCGCAAATTCCGATTACACGGCAATTATAACGTTACACGCATTTTTGAACACGGATAGGACCTTTATAGATGATTTTGAAACCACGACGCCTGCTGATTCGGCTGCTGATTCTTCGTGGTATCAGATAGCTACGGGCGGTAACGTTTCACCGAGAACTCTTTGGGATAATGCACTGTCCAAGCATGCGAACGTTAAATTCATATTCTCCGGTCACGTTACGGGATATGCTTTGAATAACCAGTTGATAGGCGAAAACGGCAATACGGTAAGCTGCTTCCTCGTCGATGCTCAGGGGCTCGATAATTCTGCGCCTATCGGTATGATAACGATGGTCTACGTTTCTGCTGACGGAAGCGTTGTCAACGTAGAGAACTTTTCGCCCGTAAGACTCGCTGAGGGCAAGAACGCGTACTTTAATGATGAAAATCAGTTTGAGCTTACGGTAGATTACGGCAGCGAATGGACTTCAACAAAATACGGTGATATTCCTTCGTATATTTATAATAACATCGATTATACCTTCCACGTATTTATTGATGATAACGCCAACGCGGATGATACGAATTTCTATTGGGGCAGCTATACTACGTGGGCTGACACCTTAAGTGCTTTACACGAGTGGAACGGAATAGGCGGAGCTACCGCACGAGCAAAGAAAACGTATAATATCCTTATGACGGGGGATTATACGCATTCTTCGGGGCTTGCTCCGAACGCTTCGGGAAACTTCCCGGGAAAGTTTAATCTTGACCTTAATGGCAAGACTCTTACTTTGGGATCAAACGGCGTGCCCGTGCCTTACTATACCACAACAGGGTACACGACTCCCGAATTTACGATTCAGAACGGAAACGTAGTTATGTCCGGAAATTCAAGCTCTCATATCGTTGCGCTGAACGGCGGAAAAACAAACGACGCGATATATACCTTGAATTTCGATAAGTTGAACGTAACGTATAATGCTTCTACTTCAACTCTCGTTGATATGTACGCCGGATTTGACGGTTATAAGTCAACGGTGAATTTCAACGTTACCGATTGCACCATTGACACAACGAGTGCCGGAGGCGCCGTAACGCTCTTTAACTTTAATGAAACTTATAATAATGTTGACGTCGCTTTGAATATTTCAGGCGGTTCAATAAAGGGAACTACTTCGGCAAACCTTACAATGTATAAGCTTAATTCGGGTGACGATACCGCAAGATTTTCGCCCGACGCGAGCGGTAATTATACAACCGTATCCCTCGGTGAGAATGCAGCACCCGTAGGTATTTTCAGAAACGAGGAAGGTAAGCTTCTTTATTTTGTTACAGAATCTCAAGAAGCACCTTACGTTTTTAACACAAAGGTTGCTCCTGTAGAGGAGACGAAATACGGTGATATTCCTACCGACGTTTATCCTTTGGCTTCGTACCCGTTTGTTCTCTTCCAAAACGGCGATATAGTTGCTGCGTATGCGACCTGGTATGATTTCTGCCAGAATATCTATGCTTTTGATACTAAAGCTGAAAACGAAACCGTTCTTTATCTCCGTGGTAGCATAACAGTAGATAAAACCTCCAATCAGCTTCGTAACGTTAAGAATCTTACGATAGATCTCGGTGGTAACACTATAACCTCGGCCGTAACACTCTTTAACTTTATGGCAGAGAAAAATTACGATTTTACCACCAATATTAACGTTAAAAACGGTACGATAACGGCAGCTGCCGCTTGGGCGCCCGTCATTGCGTATAACAGTGCAAACACGAGCGACGTTGCGTGTAGCTTCGATACGGTATTTGAAGGCGTTACGTTCAATGCCACGAGTGATTTCAGCGGCAGACTTCTTGCAGAGGCATGGAAGGACGGCACTTACGGAACTAAAAACAGTATCACTCTTAATGATTGTACGTTCGACGCGACGGTTGGTACTGTAAGTAAGCTCTTCCAGCTTGAAGAGAGCAACAGCCAAAATAAGGTTGACGTAGCTATCAATATCAACGGCGGTAAGCTTATAGCAAACAGTTACTTCACGCTTGGCTCATTCAGCGCGGAGAGGGAAACGGGCAAGGGCTCTCCCGATACGCTTACGCTTGGTAAGGGTAGTGACGGAAATGAGTTTGCACTCGTTATGCCTAGCACGGTTGCTCATCCTACAACGGGTATTAAGACCACATCGGGTACGTTAAATCCCATCGAAATGATTGATGACGGAACGAATTCAACGTATTATTTCAAAAATATCGTAACAGACTACGGTGCAATAAGCTCATCTAATCTTTCGGCTGTTGATTATCCGTTTGTTCTTTTTAAAAACGGAGTTCAGATACATGCGGCAAAGTCGTGGTATACTCTCATTCAAACCGATTTTGTTAAAAACTCGAATTTCATCAGCGGAGCGACTCTTTTAGTTCGTAGAAATTACGATACCACGGATGCTGCAAAATCTTCGCAGAATTTATATTATATTAATGATCTTACAATTGACCTTGGCGGATATACGTTAACACGCGGCAGCTACCATTTGTTCCAGGCTATGGAAAAGCATACGACTGCCAGAAGAATTGTCATAACCGTCAAGAACGGAACTCTTGTTTCAAAGGGCGCACCGATAATATCCTTTAATGATCACGCTGACAGTACGGTTGTTTCGGGTTATGACTTCATTTTCGAAGATGTTACGATCGATCTTTCTGCAGGAAAGAATCTTTCAAACTGTTATACTAACGGTGATGAGGGTATGAGGAATAGCATAGTTCTCAACAATTGCACTATCAATGTCGGCAATTATTCAAAGGCGTTGACGATCTTCTCTATGTCGGAAAGTTCAGGAAACAAGCAGGACGTTGCAGTAACGATGAACGGAGGTAAGATAGTAGCAAATTCTTTCACTAATCTTACTCTTGCGACCTTCAGCGCGGAAAGAGAAGCAGGAAAGGGCTCGCCCGATAGCTTGAAATTCGGCGCATACAACGGAAACTACGTAAGCTTTGTTACGAAGAGTGGTAATGCCGCTCCTTCTTATAGCTTTGTGACCGTGAACGGCTCGCAGGTTTCGTTTGCCGACGTCAGCACTAGTGAGAATGCAATTTATCAGCTCGGCGAGGATATAAAAACCGATTACGGTTATATCCCATATGCTTACAGTAATACAGATAATTGCCCCGTTATCATATTCAAAAACGGTACGTATTACGGAAACAATACGGTATTCTCTGCTGCATATAGTACTGCAATAGGACAAACGGGTGATAGCGCGGATACAGTAGTGACTGTATTA
>JAFQPR010000071.1 GCA_017411605.1 Clostridia bacterium
AAAAGCGATGCCAGTTCGTCTCTTAAAATTTAATATTTTCTACCAAGAGTCTCTTTTTTTGTGCTGTCTGTACATTTTGGAGCAGTTCACGGTTCGCAGCCGAAATGTTATCTCTTTTTCTGCTTGTGAAGTTTTCGCTGTCGCGAAAGTGAAGTTACTACGCAGTGAAGTTTGTGCTACTCACAAGTGAAGTTAAGTTTGCCCAACTTCGCCAAAGGCGAAACTACACTCACGAAGTGAACTTCACTATCGAAGATAACTTCACTTGCCCAAAGGGCAAACTTAGTTTTAGCGTGTTATCCGCTTGGGATAACACGCTAATCGCTTACGCCTAAATATCGAAGCCGCTCGGGGCAAAGAGATTTAGTGCGGAAATCGTCGATATGCTTCGCCACAAGCTCAGCTCGATATATTTGCCTTATGGCAAATTCGATATGTTTTTGCTTCGCTCAAACTCGATATGATATAAATCCCTCACGCCCCGCAGGGCATATCGCTTGCGTAGCAAATATCGAGTTTTGAATATCTCGCCTGTGGCGAGGTATGCAAAACATTTCGCAAATCCCGCGAGGGATTTATATCGCTGCCCCTAGGGGCAAAGAGATTTAGTGCGGAAATCCTCGGCTGACGAGCGAGAGGCGTACGCGGGTACGCCGAGCGAGGAAACGAGGATAGAATAAAAAACTACAATAAATTGGAAGAAATTCGGAGAATTTCAACCTTAATTCTTTTAAATACGAACTCAATATCAAAAGAGGTACTGCAGCTAACACAGTACCTCTACCGTTTTTTATTCGGTTACGCCTAAATATCAAAGCCCCTTAGTACATTCCGTCCATTCCTGCGGGCGCCGCCGGTGCCGCGGGCTTATCTTCCTTCTTATCCGAAACTACCGCCTCGGTGGTAAGAACGGTTGCCGCAATGGATGCGGCGTTCTGAAGCGCGGAGCGCGTTACCTTAGCGGGGTCAACGATGCCCGCTTCCATCATATCGCAGAATACCTCGTTATACGCATCGTAGCCGTAGCCTATCTTGCCCGACTCGCGGATCTTGGAGATGATTACCGAGCCGTCAACGCCTGCGTTGTCTGCAATCTGCTTCATAGGAGCTGTGAGCGCCTTTGCAACTATCGTCGCGCCCGTTCTCTCGTCACCGTCAAGCGAGTCAACTACTGCGTCAACTGCGTCGAGCACGTTAACGAATGCCGTTCCGCCGCCTGCTACGATACCCTCTTCAACTGCCGCCTTGGTAGCGTTGAGAGCATCCTCGATGCGGAGCTTCTTTTCCTTCATCTCAACCTCGGTAGCTGCGCCAACCTTGATAACGGCAACGCCGCCCGCAAGCTTAGCAAGACGCTCAAGGAGCTTCTCCTTGTCAAACTCGCTCGTTGCATTCGCGAGAGCTGTTCTTATCTGAGCAACTCTGTCAGCAATTGCCTGATCGTCACCCGCGCCGTCAACGATGATGGTGCTCTCCTTGGTGATCTTAACCTGTCTTGCGCGACCGAGCTCTGCTATGCCGCAATCCTTAAGCTCAAGACCAAGCTCGCTTGTTACGACCTCGCCGCCCGTGAGGATAGCGATATCGCGGAGCATTTCCTTACGTCTGTCACCAAATCCGGGAGCCTTTACCGCCGCAACGGTGAACGTGCCGCGGATCTTGTTAAGCACGAGGGTGGTGAGAGCCTCACCGTCAACGTCCTCTGCTACGATAAGGAGCTTCTTGCCCGACTGAACTATCTGCTCAAGAAGGGGAAGGATATCCTGGATATTGGATATCTTTTTATCGGTGATAAGAATAAGACAGTCGTCAAGAACGGCTTCCATCTTATCGGTATCGGTTACCATATAAGGGGAGAGATAACCTCTGTCAAACTGCATACCGTCAACGACCTCGCTGAAGGTCTCCGCGCTCTTCGACTCCTCAACGGTGATAACACCGTCAGCGGTTACCTTTTCCATAGCGTCGGCAATAAGCTTACCTATCTCGGCATCACCTGCGGAAACCGCGCCGACTCTTGCGATATCCTCAGTACCGGATACCTTCTTCGACTGCTTCGCAAGCTCCGAAACTGCCGCGTCAACCGCCTTGAAGATACCCTTTCTCAAAACCATCGGGTTTGCGCCTGCGGCAACATTCTTCATACCCTCGTGGATAAGAGCCTGAGCGAGAAGAGTTGCGGTGGTAGTACCGTCACCTGCCGCGTCGTTTGTCTTTGTTGCAACCTCGCGAACGAGCTGAGCGCCCATATTCTCGGCGGAATTCTCAAGCTCGATCTCCTTTGCGATAGTAACACCGTCATTGGTGATAAGGGGCGCGCCGAACTGCTTTGCGAGAACGACGTTTCTGCCCTTAGGTCCAAGCGTTATTTTAACGGTATCCGCGAGCTTATCAATTCCGCGAAGAAGCGCGGCTCTCGCATCGGTACCGTAAAGTATTTCCTTTGCCATATCAAAATTCTCCTGTTCTCAATATTATTCTACAACGGCAAGTATATCCGACTGAGATACTACGGTGTATTCAACGCCGTCAAGCTTAACCTCTGTTCCGCTGTACTTGCCAACGATAACGCGGTCACCCACGTTAAGTACCATCTTAACTTCCTTGCCGTCGATAACTCCGCCGGGTCCAACAGCAACGACCTCGGACATATCGGGCTTTTCCTTTGCAGAGCCTGTGAGAATAATACCAACCTTGGTGGTCTCCTCAGCCTCTGCCTTCTTTAAAACAACCTTGTCAAATAAAGGCTTAAGTGTCATTTTATTTTCCTCCTTAGCAATTGTTAGCACTCATCTAGCCCGAGTGCTAAAACTTACAGAGTATATTGTATACTACCCTGCAACAAAAATCAATAGTTTTTCGTATTGTTAACAATTTGTTAAAAACTTAATATATTTATGGGAGCCGCCACGGCTTCCTGCCGCCCGAGATCCTGCTCGGCTGTGCCTCGCACTGCTTCGCAGTTCGACTTCGCTCAGGATGACACGGGCGAAAGCTCGCATTGCGAGCAGTGAAGTTTGCCCGAAAGGGCAAGTGAAGTTTCTGCGAAGTGAAGTTATCCTTCGGATAGTGAAGTTTTGCTCGATTACTCGCAAAGTGAGTTTGAAAAGGTGTCATCCTGAGCGGAGCGCAAGCGGAGTCGAACCCGTCAGGGCGATGCTGTGCATCGGGATCTCACTTTAGACCAAAGCGCAAATAGAGGGCGTTTTCACTATTCCGTATTCCGAAGAGCAGAAATGCCGGTCGATATGTTGCCGAAGCAACTCGATATACGGTCGCGAAGCAACCATTCGATATATTTCTCGCAAAGCTCGAAATTCGATATGTTGCCTAAAGGCAACGAGAGGGGATATGCGCCTTGCCGCACCTTTTCTTGCTTTTCTCGCGTTGCTTATCTGGCAACGCATATCTAGCGCTAAGCGCCATATCGAACTCTGTATATCGAGCGGCGCGTCGGCGACGCATATTGATTTCGCCGTTGGCGAAATCATCCTACCCCATCATCTCCCGAAGCTTCCCGAGTATCTTCTTCTCCTCTCTCGACACCTTGACCTGGGTCACGCCGAGGAGCTTTGCCACCTCGGTCTGCGAGTAGTCGCGGAAATAGCGCAGGACGATAAGCTTCCTCTGCCATTCGTCGAGCTTCTCGATAGCCATACCGAGGCTGAGCCTATCGAAGTTCCGCTGCTCCTCGTCCTCGTCGAATATCGTATTACCGAGGGTAACCGAGTCGTCGTCAACGTACGCGCTCTCGTCAAGCGAGCGGATCGGCGCGCCTGCGGTGAGAGCCGATGCCGCCTCGGCGGCGCTGATACCGAGAGCCACAGCGATATCCGAGATCGCCGTTGACTCCCCCTCTGCCTGGCGTCGCTCACGCTCGGCGCAAACGATAGCCGAGAGCCGCTTCTCCTCCCTCGATACCTTGATCATACCGTCATCGCGAAGAAATCTGCGTATCTCACCGAAAATAAGCGGCACGGCGTAGGTCGAAAAGGCGCACTCACGCGAGAAGTCGAAGGTGTTTATCGCCTTGACAAGTCCGATATTGCCGATAGCGACGAGGTCCTCGATATCCACGCCGCGAGAGGCAAATCTCGATGCAATACTGCACACGAGCGGCTTATTAAGTAGTACTATGCTCTCGCCCGCATCCTCGTCACCCGCCCTGTAACGGCGTATAAGCTCGGGGTTTTTATCATATTTTTCTTTTGCTGCTCCGCGAATCATTCTTCTCCTTCGGGCAGGGACTTTAAGTATTTTCGCATAAGCACAGTTGTGCCACGTCCGAGCTTTGACTTAACGCTGAGCGTATCGGTAAAGCTCTCCATCACGAGAAATCCCATGCCGGAACGCTCTGTTCCCTCACCCGTTGTGAACGCCGGGCGCATTGCTTCCTCGACGTTCTCGATACCGCACCCATTGTCGGATATTTCAACCGATACCTCACGGGTATCGTAGAGGCGAACAGATATGTATACGTTACCGACCTCACCTCTCGGCAGATCGCGGTACGCGTGGACTATTGCGTTAGTTACCGCCTCGCTCACCGCAAGGCGGATATCTCCGAGCTCCTCGACCGTTGGGTCAAGCTCCGCGACGAAGGCGGATATCGCAGAGCGCGCAACGCCCTCGTTTACGCTTATCGCGGGGAGCCTCAGCTTCATTTCATTTATTATACTTCTCATTTTAATTCTCCGTTTTATTTATACTTACTTTCTTACTTGATAATAACCGTGCCGAGTCTCTCTATTCCCGACATTCTGATAAGCTTGCGCTGGGACTCCGAGAGCCCCTCGACGGTCACGAACGCGCCCTGCGCCTCTGCCTTTCCCGCTCTGCCTATTATCAGCCCGAGTCCCGAGCTATCCATAAACGGAACGCCCGAGAAATCGAGTATCAGCTCGCGCGGCTTTACGTCCTCAAGCCTTTTATCGACCTCCTCCCTTATACTCTTCGCGGTATGGTGGTCTATCTCGCATAAGAGCTTCACGAGAAGCGCGCTTTCCGTTTCCTTTATTTCGGCTAACCTCATTTTTTGAAAACCTCCTGTCCTTTTCCGTCAGTCCTACCGCGCCCCGACACGCCCCACTGCTACGCTTCCTTTTGCGGCAGGCTCAATTCTTTACTCCAATTCTAGCAAAGAGAAAACGAGAATAATGTCATACCGTGTAAGAAATTAAAATTATTTTTTCAGTCGCAAAGGTGAAGCCTACGCAAGATATTCGCCTTAACGCGCATCTTCATTACCTTATAATTTGACTCGGAGCGGTAGGCTATCTCGCTCTGTGCATACCCTACCCCGTGTCCTATCTCGTATATAAATCTCTCTGCGTCACCGAGTCCGACGATCTCAGATGCCGCGAGGAGCATTCTCGTATTTATGTATGAATATTCCATAGTAACTCTGCGCGAGGCGCTCTTTTCGATTATCGCGCGCTGACGCCGCTCAAAGTCAGCGCATAACGCAACCGCTAAATCCGAGAGAGCCTTATTCGTCACTCTGTCCCGCCTCGTATATATTCTTTCTGCCATATTTTCACCCCCAAACGATCAAACGAATTAAACCAAAACCAAACTCAACCTACAACGGATACCGCCTCAATAAGCTCGCGCTTAAGCTCATCGAGCGACTCGTTCAGCTCGGTTAGCTCGTCGAGCGTTTCTCTCGCGAACTCGAGAAGCTCGGATAAGTCCCTCGCGGACTCACCGTCAAAGCGGATATCTCCGTCAAGATAACCCGAGAGCAGCTCCCTTATATTGAGCATCCCGTTTACCTCGGATATCCGAGCGGATATCTTTCTTATATCGTCCTTTATCGTCTCGGGACTTCGGTAAAAGCATGGCGGCGTTACGTTAACGCTCGCAGAAACAAATGGCATAGTTCTTCACTTCCTTTCATTTATATTCATTTTAATTCTCTCCGTCAGCAACCACCTCTCTTCAGCATTGTGTTATGAGCTCCCCTAAATCACGCTATGTTGCGTCTGATCTTGCGAAGCTCAAAGCCGTTTACTTTTCGATATTGAAAGTCACTTTACAAGTTACAAGGCGACAAAAGTCACTTCTTATGTGACAATTCTAGCACAAGAGAAGTCACTTGTCAAGTGATTTTTTCGGAATTTTTCAATTTTTTTCGAAAAAACTATTGCATAACAAGTGACTTCGTGTTACAATATAGGTGACTTTGGCAAAAAAAGTCACATAAAGTAGAAAACTTTACGCAACGCGGAATGAAAAAGAAGCAAAAGAGGTGCATATAATGATAGGTTCGAAGATAAGATCCTTAAGAAAGCAGAAGAGGATGACGCTCGAGGAGCTTGCCGCCGTGCTTGGCACGAGCAAGCAGACGATACACCGATACGAGAACGGCGTTATCGCGAACATACCGCAGGATAAGATAGTTGCGCTCGCGGACGCGCTCGGCACGACGCCCGCCTGGCTTTGCGGCTGGAGCGATGGCGAGAGCTTTACCGTTCCCGATTACGAGAGTCCCTCCCCCGTGACGATTAAAAGGCTGCCTATCCTCGGCGATATTGCCTGCGGCGAGCCGATATATGCCGACGAGAGCCACGAGAACTTTGCCGTAGCCGACGGCTCGCTTGACGCGGACTTCTGCCTGCGCGCCCACGGTGACTCTATGATAGGCGCGAGGATATACGATGGGGATATCGTTTTTATCCGCCGCCAGAGCTCGGTTGACAACGGCGAGATCGCCGCGGTTATTATAAACGACGAGGCAACCCTCAAGCGCGTTTACTTTTACCCCGAGGAGAGTAAGCTCATCCTATCGCCCGAGAACCCGCGTTACGCGCCGCTCGTTTATATCAACGCGGAGCTTGATAACATTAAAATACTCGGTAAAGCCGTCGCTTTCCAAAGCACGATACTATAAGGACGAAGAAAAAGGGGGACTTGTCGCAGGGGTCCCCCTTAAACCCCGAAAGCGTATTGTGAAAAGTTTTATTGGGTTTATCTGCAAATAATTGTTTGCAAATATTATATTTACATATTTAAAAGAGGGTAGCTCAAGTTGTGCAAAGCTTTAGCTACCCTCGAATGCGCTAAGGGGCTAGGGGGATTTAGAGCGAAAATTTGCGTTCTCCCACCTGTGAGGCGTATATAAATACGTCGAGGGAGGGAAACGCAAATAGAAAATGACTTTAATTTGATGGAGAAATTCGTAGAATTTCAACCTTATAACACATATTCTTAGCTC
>JAFQPR010000010.1 GCA_017411605.1 Clostridia bacterium
ACAAATGAGCTAAGAATATGTGTTATAAGGTTGAAATTCTACGAATTTCTCCATCAAATTAAAGTCATTTTCTATTTGCGTTTCCCTCCCTCGACGTATTTATATACGCCTCACAGGTGGGAGAACGCAAATTTTCGCTCTAAATCTCCCTAGCCCCTTAACGCGCGAAAGGCTAGCTCAAGTTTTGAACTTGAGCTAGCCTCCTTTTCTTGACAAGCACTGCTTTTTTTAGCGATTTTTAGTATAAATTTATAGGACAGAAGTAAACAGTTAAAAGAAAATGCAACTTATTTATAAAGACGAAAAGTTTTCGTTTTTCTTTCGGTTGACAAAGGTATTTCACGGTGCTACAATAAATAATGTGATAAAAAGCGTTTTTTTATTATGAAAACTGTTGGCAAATTTTCAATTTGCTTTTAGAATTCACAAATTTCAACGTTTAATTGTTATAGTGAAGTTTTTTAAGCAAAATGTATCTTCAGAGATGATATAATTTGATAAATTGAAGATAGATTTTGCCAAAACGGTAGTGGAATATTGAAGATTCCGAATATTGACGGAAGCGTAAGCTATGTTGAAACGTTAGGCGGAGAGGAAATCTCTCTTGAGTTCGACGGTAATAATTTAATGCTTCCGGTGGTCGGAAAGCGTTATTTGATTACCGATTTATCCATCGATCAATTAAAGTCGGCTTTGGCTAAATCTTGTTTGATAACGTCTTGATCACCGACAAAAGATAATTATTTAATAGGAGATTTTTATGTTCAGCTTTTATGAAAAATTTGAACTGTACGATGAGAATTATAAGCCGTACGGAGTGCGTATACAGTCAAGCTCAACACTGTGGCACAAGCACGCTCGTTGCGGCGCGGACGGTTATTCGGTAGCATGTACGGGCAATAAATATTTCTTTGAAACTCCTGAGCTTAAAAGCTTCGAAGCGATCGTAAACTTTAAATTCGGAGCACTTCACAATTATGCTGCCGTCAGCTTTTACTTTGGATATAGCTTTGAGAAATTTAGCGGACATGAGCTGCGCATCGAATGGCACAAGGACAGACGTGAGCTTTCATATAAAATACTTCGCATAGACGAAGAAAGACTTCCCGTCGAAGTACAGTCCGACACGAAAAATAACATTGAATTTGCCCAAGGCGACAAGGAATACGTTCTTAAGGTAGCATATGGAGAAAATAAACTTGTGTGCGAGATCAATGGATATGACGCCGCTGAATTTGATATTGACATCGAAGCGGGACTTGTCGGTGTGTCGCGTCCGCATTTTATAGGCTCTGTTACGTTTACTTATGCTGAAATATCCTCGGATCTGCCAGATGAAAAGCCTATTGCACCTCCCGTAAAGGTGGAAATTCCGCTTACAAATGGTGGAACTATGCCTCTGACTATGGAGTATAAGCTTTTTGAGGTGGACGGCAAGCCCTATCTTACAGCGACTCTTGATGGCGGACCTCAATACAGGACAATTGAAAATTACGATCCTTTCCCCTGCAATAAGCGCGGTCAGTACGTGGTAGAGCGATGGTTCATGAGCGATCCGTATATAAAATGCAACGAAAAAAAGTATTTTCTCAAGATGGGAGAGCTAAATTTATCCGACCCCGGTCTTGCTTGGAAAGAAATACTCTATCCTTCTATGAATTTTTCGTTCTTGCCTTTGTCTGTAACCCTACCGCTCGAGAGCAGTGCGGTGGAAAAATACAGCTTTGGATATGATGAGCTTTGTGTAATATGCTGCGGTATGCAAAAGGGCGGTGCGGAGTTCAATTTTGCTCCAAATGGAGAATATTTGGGCGAAACGGTGTTCGAGGATAGCTTTTCGCTACGTTCTCCCGCTGACAAAAAAGCGGTAAAAATAATTCCCAATACGGTTTTTGATTATCCTACGGTAAAAAAACATTTTGAGGATAATCATTATTTTGCCGAGGACGAAGATATAAAATTCGAGATTTTTGCGAATACAAAAAAAGATTATATAACCTATAAAGCAGAGCTTCAAGACGTTTTCGGTGATACGATCGAGGAGCTTAGCATAATAGACGGAGTAATTCAACATCAGCCATTACCGGTTGGCGTTTACAGAGTATTTTTATCGGTCTTTTACGGTGATAAGCTTCTTAAAAACGTGGATACCGTGTTTGAGGTCTTTGACGAAACGGGGAAGAGATGCGCTCCTATTGAGAGTGGTCTGCCGCTTCAGTTTTCTATGACCAACGAAGTACAGTACAATGAGCGCGATCCGTTTGATCCATGGCGCACTCAAGCAAATTGTAATACCGAGCATTACTACTCTTGTACCGCTTACACCGGTCACGTTGCCGAGTATAAGCGCACCTGGGAGGTCACGAAGCTTTTCGGCCGTGAGTGGTACGTATGGCTTGGTAACCATCGTTCAATGGTAGACCATAACATTGAACGGCATATGGATATTGTGAAGAATGCGGACTATATATACTATCCATCAGACTACGAGTGGGGAGTATTGCGAAGCGATTTCTATACAGAGTATTGCTGGAATATCATGAAAAGGGAATCGAAAACGTACGATCTTTTGGAAGAATTTCTCGATTCTATGGATGGAGCGCGTGAGCGCGTGGGGCTGGAACGCGGCGGTAAGGTTACACGATCTGTTATCGCAAATCTTTATAAGTATTACAAGAATGAATGGTATGCACTCGCGCACGAAAGAATAAAAGAGGCGTTCGTGGCGCAAAACGAGATGTTTAAAAAGATAAATCCCAATTTTAAGCGTGCCTGCTACGGACCGTTCAACGTCTACGTTTCGACTATGCGTACCATCAAGCTCAGTGAAGCATACGGATTTAAGGATGGGGATACTCTCTCCGACGATATCTATACGGGATTTGCCCAGTTTGAGGATTATCCGATGTCCTGCGCATATCAGACGTATAGAGGTGCATTCGGAGTCGGAGCATCGCTTGTTAAAGCACCTAATCTCAGAATATATCCCGAGCAATATAAAAGCTCTAAAGGCGGCTGTATAGACGGAGCGGTCTATTTTGCATATCCGCCGATAGGAAAGATAGAGCTTCCTGCCTGGTTCAATAATACACACGCTCGCGAATACGTATACAACACGGCGCGTAAGACCGAGGACGGATATGCTTATTGGGATACCTACGGATTTATGAAAAATGATTTTCCGCGGGAGTTGGACGAGTCATTCGTAAAAGAGTGGAAATATATTCTTCGTCATAAGCCTAAGAGCCATATGAAGAGTCCCGTTTTCGTTTGTGAATTCGATGACTCGGACGACGGATTTGACGGAGATTTTCAGGGATGGCTTACGCCGTACAACGTAAGTGAGGAGGGTGTTGGCTATCTTTATGAGAGCACAAGAATAGCGGGAATTCCATCGGGCGTGTTTACCGATTGGAAGGCTCTTATGACTATAACGCTCGAAGATACCGATCTTTTGGTATTGCCGTCTACATTGTCTGCACCTGCAGAGGCGATAGAAAAGATAAGAGAGCTTTATAGCAACGGTGTTTCGCTTATTGCCGTTAGCCGCGTAGACGGACTTGAGGATATATTCGGAGTGAGATACGCTCCCAAAAAGGTAAAATTCAACCTTATTGAAACCGAGAGCGAGAGGGATAACGTATATCCTTACGAGGAAGAAGCACGTTATGAATCTGACGGTGCTGAATGTATTTTGACGGCATCCGGAGTTCCGGCTATATTCAAGAATGGAAGAACGGCACTTTTAAACATTTCGCCAAATGCGATCGGAAGATCATATTTTTATGAAAAAGCGGAGAACGCTCGTTCGTCTAACAATGAAATGCTGCGTAAGACGATAAACAACTTGATTCTGGATCTATCATCCCCGATAGCGATCTCCGACGGAGCGGGTATCACTATGCTTAAGGATACGTCAGATAATACGTTATTGCTTGCAATAGACTATTCCAACCACGATCAAAACAAGCTGGAATTCCAGCGCGAGAGCGTTATCAGATTCAATGAGGGAGAATATACCGACGCAGAGTCGGTTACGGGAATTCCTATGCGCAAGCTTATCTCAAAGAGCGGAAGGCTCGACGGAGTTGTGCTTACCCTCAGACAACACGAATCGGCTATCGTTAAGCTTATTTAAATAAAACTCTGATTTGGCGTGTGCGGAATTTCAAGTAAGAAGGAATTGTGAAGAAGTAGCGTAATCGGGCGCACTAAACAACTGTAATTTTGTGATTCTCCAAAAACTACGGCATTAAATGTGAAATACGGAATTTATACATAAGAGTTGACTAGTTGGCTAGACGACTATATTTTCGGGAGTAAGAATGACAAAATAATGTTCAAGCCCGGCAGGGAAAGCCGGGAAAAAGCCTAACGCAAAAGAGACGTACTCTTAAGGACAGTTTTTAAGATTAAATAGAATAAGCTACCTACCGACAGGAAAAGGACAGAGAAAGCAACTGCAATCTCTGTCCTCTTTTTTTGACGAAATTCGCCTGCAGCGAGATAAATATACCGAAACTTTTTCTATATGGGAAAAAAGTAACTAAAATTTTAAATTCTCGGATTTTTTGAAAAACATATTGACATTCACCTTAGGGGATGCTTTATAATAATAATGGGACAACAGCCGGAGGTGATAGAGTCAATGAAAATAAACGAAGTAGTTAAATTAACGGGACTTACGAAAAAGGCTATTCGATTGTATGAAGTGCGCGGACTGATGACAATCAATCGAAGTGAAAACGGATACAGAGATTATTCGGAGAATGATATTAAAACTCTTAAACAGATAAAACTATTAAGGACGGCAGGGGTATCTATAACCGACATAAAACTGCTTTTTTCCGGAATATTATCAATTGACGACATCATTGAAAAGCGCAAAAAGGAAATTGATACTGAAAGAGGACGAAATTCTGAAATGTATGCTTTTTGCGAAGATCTTGCACAGAGAATCGCTAACAGAGAGGAACGAACAGGAGAGATTTTTACAGAAACTGATGATTCCTTTGAGCACGAACACGGAGCTTTGACAATCGGAATTGATATTGGCACCACTACGATAAGCGCGGCGGTGATTGATCTTGAAAACAAAGCTCAAGTGGAAGTGTTTTCTGTCCCGCATAATTCTTACGTTGAAAACAATCTATTCTCCGAGCAAAGCGTTTCGGTTATTATAGATAAAGCTGAAAGAGTGCTTGAGCTTATTTACAAAAGCTACACGGGTATAGTAAGTATTGGTGTAACAGGTCAAATGCATGGAATCCTTTATTTGAATTGCGACGGTGAGTCAGTCTCCAATCTTATAAACTGGCAGGATAAGCGCGGCGATATTCCGATTAAAGATGGAGTAAACGTCTGCCGGCTGATAAAGCAACTGACGGGTGAGAAAATAGCAACCGGATACGGTATATCAACGCACTATTACAACCTGCTGAACGGACTTGTTCCGCAAAATGCGGTTGGATTTTGCAGCATTATGGACTACTTTGCGATGCGCTTGTGTCACATAAAAAAGCCTATCACTCACACGTCCGTTGCGGCAAGCTTCGGCTTGTTTGATGTAAAAAAAGAATGTTTTATGCTTGATAAGCTATCGCTTCTCGGGATCGACGAAGCTTTTTTGCCAAGAGTTACCGCATCCAATGAAAGAATCGGAACGTGGAATGACATACCGGTTTGTGTAGCAATAGGTGATAATCAGGCGAGCTTTTTAGGTTCGGTCAACAATAACAGCGAAAACGTTTTAGTAAATATAGGAACCGGATCGCAAATATCGGCTGTGAGCGAGGTCGAAAATCTCAGCGAAGGGATCGAATGTCGTCCGTTTATAAACGGCAAGCGGCTTGTATGCGGTTCGGCTCTTTGCGGCGGTTCAGCATACGCTTTAATAGAAAAATTTTTCAGAAGCTACGTAACTTTTTCCGGGTTAAATGATAATTCACAGTACGAAACTATAAATGCTTTAGCGGAAAAAGCGTATAAAAGCGGTGAACGTCCGCTTTCTGTCGATACTTCGTTTTGTGGGACGAGGACCGATCCTATGCGTAGTGGCTCGATAGAAAACATAGAACTTAATAATTTTACACCGTCAGCGCTGATACTTGGCGTTATAAACGGTATGTGCGACGAGCTTTATAATCTATATCTGGAAGGACAGCTGAAAAAAAGTCATATTGTAGCGTCCGGCGGCGCTATCAGAAAGAATCATATCCTGCATAAAGTCCTTGAGGATAAATTCGGTATGACTGTATCGATCAGCTCGGTCAAGGAGGAAGCGGCAACGGGAGCAGCTTTGTTTTCCGCTTATAGCATCGGTATGATAGAATATAAAGACGGTTTTGCCGATTACATAAAATACATCGAAAAAGAGGGAGCCAAATGAGAAATATAAAAATTTCTTTTAAGCTTGATGAGCTGCCCTGTTACTCTATCTCTCACAAGAACGGAAGAAAAACCTTTGAAATGCAGGCATTTGACGGGGAGATTTCTGTTGACGTGCAGTACGATTATCATCGCAGACCGCTTCGTCTTTCGGCAAAGGGCAAAGAGGGCGATGACGTTGCGGTTGTAATGATGCCCCATCGGATAGAATTATACGTGGACGGTGTGCTGATAGACGAAGAATGGCCGGCGGGAAACAGACTTTTCGCTCTAGGTGATAAAATAACATCAACTGTTAGCATCAACACAGAGGAATATAGCGAGGCTTTCTCGGAGGAGCCGTCTGTGGTATCCACGTTTGAAAATGCGGACGGATGGTATCCGGGAAACGGAGTATTCGTCGGAGACTGTATGCCGTACAGACGGGACGATGAATATCACGTGCTTTACTTAAAGGACAGACATCATCACAAGAGCAAATGGGGACTTGGTGCACATCAGTGGGAGCATATTTCCACCAAAGATTTTAAAACTTGGTCCATACACCCAATGGCAGTTCCGATTACCGATACATCAGAAGCCTCGATTTGTACGGGCTCTTGGATAAAAAACGGTGACACGGAATATTTGTACTATACTGTAAGAATGGGCAGAGGAATCGCTGCTCCCATTCGTCGAAGCGTATCCTATGACGGTTATCATTTTGAAAAGGATTCTGCGTTTGGTTTTACGATTTCAGAAAAGTATGATGCCGCAAGCGCACGAGATCCCAAGGTGATAAAGGGTGAGGACGGACTGTTTCATATGTTTTTGACGACGAGCTTGGTGAAAGAGGAAAAAGGCTGTCTTGCTCATTACGTTTCAAGGGATATGGAAAGCTGGGAAGAGGCAGAGAATCCGATCTACGTTTCTTTTGACAAAGAACAGCCCGAATGTCCCGATTACTTTAAATATAATGGCAAATATTATCTTGTTTTCAGTTTGAAGGGCAAGGCACATTATATGATATCGGATAAGCCGTTTGAGGGATTTGTTATGCCGAGTGATCCGATTATTCCTTGTTCAAGCGTTCCGAAGGGAGCGGAATGGAACGGAAGGCTGATTTTTACAGGCTTCAACCGCATTGATGGATACGGAGGTTCTATGACATTTAAGGCTGCAACGTCGAAAGAAAACGGAGAGCTTGTTTTTGAAGAGATTTAAAGCTGTCTATAAAGGTTCGAATTTGTTGGGTGAACACACTAAAGCAGTTCTGAAAAGGACTGCTTTTTTATTTTCCCTGACCTTTTTGACTTGAGCATGAGAATTGTAGTTAATAAATATATTGAAATATTTGTGATTTTGTGATATAACTATATATAATATTATAAAGAAAGAGATACTTTATTATGAGTTGTTTAGAAAAAACGGTAGACGAATATGTAGAAAGCGGTATTCCGGAACATATCGCCGTTCGCGTCGGTAAAGGTAGTCGTGTGATTTACGATACGTATCGTGGCGGTGTCGATGAAACAACGCTTTTTGATATGGCGTCTGTTACTAAGATTATGGCGACGACTTCTCTTGCCCTGATTGCGCTAGACAATGGGTTGCTTAAGCTTGAGGATAAAGTGAATCAATTTTACTCAACCTCAAAGTCTTTAACAATAAAGAATTTATTGACACATACGATCGGTATCGGACATAAATCTCTGAATAAAGAGGGAAACAGCTACGCGAATATTGCGGAAAAGATTCTTGATATTCCGTCAGATATTCCGATTGGTGCAGATGTACGGTATAGCTGCCCGGGATTTATTTTGCTCGGCAAAATACTTGAAAAAGTATTTGGCAAATCATTGGATAAGTGTTTTGATGAGTATGTTGCAAAGCCACTTGGGCTTGAGAATACCTCATTTTTGCCATTGAATAGAGAAAATACAGTCAATTCCAACTTGGATAAAACAAAATGCGGAATCGTTAACGATTATAACTCTCAATTCCTTGGAGGGATTGCAGGAAATGCAGGACTGTTTTCAAACCTTTCGGATGTAACAAAATACGCGCATTTTCTTCAAAACAGGGGAAAGCCGTTGATAAAAGAAGATACGTTTTTGTTAGCTGCGCAAAATCATACTTTGGGAATGAGTGAATCAAGAGGACTGGGTTTTCTGTACGTGGATGGACGCTACGCACAGACGGGCGGACTGTTCCCTGATGGGTCAATCGGACATTGCGGACACACGGGGCAATCTGTGTTTGTCGATTATAGATCGGGTTTGTATGTGATAATTTTATCGGATGCAACTATATCTACCGTGAAGAAGTACGGAAAAGAGCGTTATGACGAGGTTATGGATATGCGAGCACGACTGCATTCCGCGATAAAGTGCGATTTGCATGGGTTGTCGTTTTAACCTCAAAAAATACTAGGGGCTGGCGCATTTAGGCGCAACCGAAAATGACAAAAACGACATAAAGAAGCTCTAAAATCAACAAATGATCTAAGAATATGTGTTATAAGGTGGAAATTCTACGAATTTCTCCATCGAATTAAAGTCATTTTCTATTTGCATTTCCCTCCCTCGACATAATTTTATACGCCTCACAGG
>JAFQPR010000072.1 GCA_017411605.1 Clostridia bacterium
AGCCGCCTCCGTGCGTCTGCCACCTTCTCCCACAGGAGAAGGCTATATGGGGGACCGCTTGCGGTGGATGAGGTGTCTAGTAAATCTTGAACTTTGTAACTCCTCATCCGTCAGCCGCCTCCGTGCGTCTGCCACCTTCTCCCACAGGAGAAGGCTATATGGGGGACCACTTTAGTGGTGGATGAGGTGTCGGTACGTTCTCGCTCTGCTCGAACGTGAGTTTTGACGGAGTGAGTTCGTAAAGCTTATTCCTCTTTGCCCTTTGACTTGAGGCTTGTGATTTTGTCCTTTACCGCAAGGACGATGGGCTTGATATAGAATAGGGTAACTACTCCGATAACGAGAACTGCGTATCTGATTATGTAAGAGAGCCAGCCGTTCTTATCGTTGAGGTAGGGAAGACCGTCCTGAGGGGGACCCGCTACGTACATAAAGTTTATATTGCTCACGCCGTCGTAAACGATGGAGTTGATATAGAAAGCAAAGAACATCATAACGAGCAGTACCTTAAGGCAGGAGAAATAACCCTGAAGTGTGGGGGCGTGTTCCGCCGAGGTCATAAGATAGAGCGCGAAAACGATGATAGCTACGTGGTAGAGGAAGTACTGAAGCGTCAGAATAAAACCGCCGTTGAGGGACGAGGTAGTTGCGATAAGCAGAGCCGCAAGACCGCCGACAAGGCAGCTCGGCATCATAAAGCTTATGAGCATATTCTTGAGCTTCTCATTCGTGGAGATGTTGAGTATAACGATAAACAGTATCTGTATCGAGCAGAGGTGGAAGGGCAGGTCGGACTTCGGGAGAATACCGCCGTGCGTGTCCTCATTTGCCACCGTGTAATAGAAGATCTTGATGATCTCGGAAACGATACCGACGTAAAGCATAATTTTTGCCGCCGTGGCAAACTTCAGCTTCCTTGAGAAAATATATGCGAGGACAATAAGAATAAGACATACCGCGAGGATGATGATGTGCTTTGTTCCGAAAATCGAATGCATAAGCGTTCTCCTTTGAGTTTTAAATTATAACAAAATTAAATCAAACCGAAACATAACTCAAATATTGTACCACAAAATGCGACAAAAATCAAGTATAATATAAATATTTAAATGATATACGACATAAGAGTTTCCTCGTACTCGCTCATTTTGATTATTTGATAGCCGCAGTAGCGCTCATCGAGGCACATTTTGTTTGACGAGATTATCTGTCTATATACGTCGTCTGTCACGACGAAGACGAAGTTTGCGTCCTTTTTTCTGCCCTCGGTGATGGCTCTGTCGAACGCCGCCATCTCGCGCTTTATCCAGTTAGCGGATAGATACTCGATATTCGATAGCACGACGATAAAGTGCCGTGACTTGCGAAGCGCATCGTATATCGCGTCCTCGTATTCGGATTTTGAGAGCTGGGGCAGAGTCCTCTTGCTCCAGAAGGGGACCTTGAGGTTTTTCTGGCAGAAGTTGTAAATTCTTTCGGCAAGGTCGGAGTCCTCGCTCTTGAAGCTGATGAAAACGTCGTAATTACCGCTGCCGCGCAGAGTGAAGCCGAGCAGGGACTTAATGCCGTTTTCCGCCTTCTCGTTGGGGGCGTCACCGCCCTCGGCGCGCTCTATCGCGCGGCGTATCTCCACTATTCTGTCAACGCAATCCGCGGCAACACCCTTCGCGCCGACGACCTCGCAGTAATTCTTAAGGCGCTCGTAGCTCGTGAGCAGGCAGGAGAGAAAGTCCCCCGCGATACCCCGCTTTTCAAGCGCGTCAAACAGCCTGTTACCCTCCTGCATAAACTTTGCAACGGAGCGTAATATCTCATCGTTTTCGTCGGGAACATCATCGAGCTTGTCCTTAACTGAATGCGAAGCTTTTGCTGATACAGCTTCATTTTTGCAAATAAAACTTTCCGTTTCGCGTATAAAATCGGTATCTTCCTCGGTAAATCTACGGTCATAGCTGCCGTCTTCGGTAAATGCTCTGTAAGCTTCGAGAAATGGCTCTTGACGGCTGATATAGGTATCTATGGGGCAGGGATTAGGAACGTCGCCGCTCGTAATGACGTCAACGCATTCGGTGCGTATCGTTCTTTCCAAATAAATAAGTCTTAAAGCGGCGGCGCAGAAATAAACGTCCCTTTGGAATATGTTTTTGCTTTGAGTTTTGTCGGGCTTGCTGTAAGTCAAGGGCGGCACCTTGCTTATCGTATCGAGGATAACGCGGGCGGTCTGCTTTGATTCCGCGTCGTAGCCTGCGGAGTAGCAGTCAAGCTCGTTATAGAGCCTGCAAAGCTCACGGATGATATCCTTCATTTCGCCGTAATTGAGTCTATGCGAGCTCTCCCACTTTTGAACTGTAAGAAGTATCAGCTCGCAAACCGTAGCGGCAACCTTGTTTTCGTTTTGAATGCTCTTGTACTCGGATAGCTTTTCGTACAAGACTTTTGATTTCAGATCGTGACCGTACGTGCTGTCGATACTGTCAACCGCGCGGGTAATTCCGTCGGCGGAGCTGACGTTGAAGGTTATCAGATCCTGCATAGAAAAGCTGACGGGCGGCGAGTAACCGTCGGTCATATATAAGGGTATGATCCTCTGTCCGCGTCCCTTTGCCGTGCGCAGTGCGAGCTCGAGCTCATTCAGCGCGGCGCGAGATTCGCTGTACGCATCCGTGATTATAGGCAAGAAGCAGTCGCTGTTCTGTATCGCCTCGGCGATAGAGCTCGCGAAATCGAAGCCGACGGTTAATTCATCGTCCATCCGAACCGAGTAACCGCGCTCGGTAAGCCGCGATTTTATTTCTCTTGCGTAAGCGGTGCCGTCCTTGTGACAGTAGCTTATAAAAAAGTTATATTTTGCCATATCTTTTAGTCCTTATCGGGAATATATTCCATAATATCCTCAATTTTGCAATCGAGAGCGGAGCATAGCTTATTGAGCGTTTTGCTTTCGATATTATCGTTTGCCTTTAATCTTCGTACTGTTTTGCTGTCTATGCCGCAGCTCTCGCGAAGTCTGTACGTGCTGAAGCCTTTATCCTTCATAGTTTGCCAAAGCTTATCAAAAACTATCATTATTACGCCTCCATAAACAATTATATAAAAAAGTGTTGACATTATATATTATGGGGGTTATAATCTTATTTATTAAGGGGATATAATCCCCATAAAAAGTGTATGTTTATTTGAAAGTAACGGTATCGACAGTGGCTCAAGGCACGATTTTTAAATCCGACCTATCGGGCGAATGTTTTTTACCGAAAGGCTATTGCATTTTTTATAAACGTATTGCAATTTAAATAAATATATTGCATTTCAGAGAAATGTATAGTAAAATAAAATAAAACATTATTGAGGTGCAAATAAATGAGTAACAAAAGAATATTTTCTCTTGTAATTATCTTGAGTTTGGCGCTTGCTATGCTTGCGTCCTGCAATATGTTCGGCGGCGGTGGCGGCGGTAAGACCGCTCTTCCCGAGCCCGAGGGGGAGAAAACCGAGATAACGAAGGAGCGCGCAGTCGAGCTTTACGACGAGCTGATGTCGTACGGCGCGGGAGATGGTGTGCCGAATTATCAGTCGGTTATGGATAGGGTAAAGGCAGCGAACGCCTTTTCAACCCCCGCAAGCGCGGAGCAGTATATAAATTATATAGCGCAGTGCGAGCGAAGCGTCTTTGAGAACGGCGGCTCGGTAAGTCTTGAGGACGGAACGAGCGCAACTCTGATGCACGGCTCGTCCGAGAGTGAGGTTCTCCTTATCGTGCACCGTGACGGCGTGATGTACGTTATCCTGCTTGATATAGAGCTACCGCCCGAGGAGAAGCTCGTGTGGCCGAGTGACGAGGAGTTCGCGGCGTTCCATATTCAGCTTGACCAGGCTGAGGGAACGAAGCTTATAGGAGTCACGAAAACCGACAAAGAGATAGATACCTTTGCGGACTTCGATTCGCTCTACGTGGATATGAAGGATGCCACCCGTGCGCATTATAACGCATATATTAACGAGGCAAAAAGCCAGGGCTTCGTCCTTGAGCCTCACGGGGATAATTGGGACGGTCAGGAGAACTACGTGGCATATAAAACGGTAGGTAAGCTCTCCTTTGCGTGCGAGGTACGCTTGATGGACGAAAACCGCGTGTTCGTCCACCTCTGGAACGAAACGCAGAATATGCAGCGTGACACGGGTATACTCCTCTCGGATATCCTGGAAAAGGGAACGTTTCTCGTTCGTAGCGAGTATATGTTTACCCCCGAGTATGACGAACCCGAAAAGCTTCCCACCGATGGCGTCACCGAGTCGGAGAAGGAAAACGGCAAAAATCAGGGTGAACCCTATCTCCGTGTAGATTTAATGGCTCTTTCATTCTCGGAAAGAGGCTATGCCGAGTTCTGGCAGGGTGACATTGAAATGCCTGAAGCTACGAAGACATTCGTTTTCAAAAACTTCAGCTCGGAAATTTTTGACTATACCGAGAAAAAGATATACAGACTTTATAACTACGGCAAAAATATACTCGGCTACAATGATACCCCCGGGTTTGACGGTAAACCCGATATACCCGATGAGGACGAGGCACAGAGATTCTTTTACTCGATAGAAAAGCACGTATCCGAGAGGGGAACGACGATAGGCGCTCATTACGCCGCGGCAACCAACCTCAAAAAGACGGGCAAAACAAATATTATCGCGGGCATCGAGTGCGCGGAATATACCGCCGTATGCGTTGCGGTTGACGGTGATAACAGAATTACCTGGGATGCGACTTTTAACGTATGGGAAGAATACGATATCGCATTAAGCTATAAGGGGCAGAAGTGGTGGAGCGACCCCACTCCCATTTATGAGGAATACGTCCTTATAACCCGCGATGCGTGGATAGACGATGCGCTCGAGCTTCCTATCTACGGTGAGTATAGCGATGCGTTCCCGAGCGCTGATATCGAGGCGGAGCTTGGATTCGCTCTCCCCGAGGTCGAGGGAGCGGACGGCTACTTCGTTGAAGTAATCAACCGCGCGGAGGACGGTATGTCCGCACCCGTGCTCAAAAATCTCTATCACGTGGGCGGAATTTCACGCTCCGAGTACCTTTCGTACAGAAGAGAGCTTAAAGAGCTCGGCTTCACGCTCGAGGACGAGTGGGTATCCCCCTATATGTACCGCGAGAGCGATAACGCAAAAATCACGCTCTCGATGGAATACAACGAGGAAAACAGCGAGATACGCTTCGAGATTTCGGTTAGCGAAACCCCCGATGTAAGCTTCCCCGTCAAGGGAACGTATAGAATGAGATACGTCGGCGCGTTCGCTGAGGCAAACGAGATAAAGTTCGTCTTTTATGAGAACGGCGATATTATGACCGAGGATAGGTACGGCAACAGAGCTCTGTACGAAAAGCGCGGTAACTTTACCTACGATTATAACGGAGCGGTATTGAACGTAATAGATATTTATAGTTATATCGGCTCGAGCCTCGGGTCTATACTCAATTACACGAAGGATTGGAATTTGACCTACGTTGGAAACGGCACGGTCGGTGATATTCCCGTAGCTATTTACGAAAGCCGGGACGGCGTTATCAGAATATCCGTCCTCGAGGAGAGCGGATTTATACTTCACCGCACGGATAGCGGAGCTGTCACGGTAGAGCTTATCGAATATACGACGGATACCTCGCTTGAGTGGTAATCACTAAATAACGCAGCTTTATCAAATCCTATAATTTTTATAAAAAGATTGACAAATAAAATATTTTATGATAAAATAGCAAAGTAATAGTTTAATTAAACCCTTTTAAAAGGCGCAGATGAGTATATTCTCAGACGCCTCTCCGTGAGGAGTAGCTCTTATCTCGGCAGCAAAAAGAGATGCGGCGCTTGGTGCAAGCCGCAGCGAGAGGAGTGAAGGTAGCACGGAGTATTCCGCGAAGAAAGGCGCTTGGAGCTTTGCGCCGATTAGACCGCGGCGTGCCGCTCGCGTTAAGAGTAAACGAGATGCCGAATGAAGAAAAATTACGTTGGTTGTAAAGTGATATTTGCAAAATCGGCATAAAAACGGGTGGTACCGCGTAAAAATTTTGTTTTTTCGCCCCGAGATGAGAGCTTTCTCATCTCGGGTTTTTCTTATTATAACGTTCGGCGAAGACGAATATATACTCCTATTCGGCGCAAAGCCTAAAGTCTTTGGTGCTTCGCACTCCGTTCGTCAATGACGAACCGCCGAGGAGCAATCTGCGCATCCGTCCTTGTGAGCAAGCTCCCAGATACGGATTTGCTTGATTATCACATCCGCTTTTTTGCGGATATATCGCTATCTCGCTATGCTCGTCCGCCTTCTATCGGTCAAGCCGAAGCCGCTAATAAACAATAAAACATCTCCCCCCAATACGCCTTCGGGGTTTTAGGGGGACTTGGGCTCCAAGTCCCCCTTTCCTCAAAATACAATACCGAAAGGAAACAAATAAAAATGAGAGAAGAACTCGCAAAAAATTACAATCCTGCCGAATTTGAGGACAGGATCTATGCAAAATGGGTAGAGAAGGGATACTTCAAGCCCGACGGTGACAAGAAGAAAAAGCCGTTTTCAATTGTTATCCCCCCGCCAAACGTTACGGGACAGCTCCATATGGGACACGCCCTTGACGAAACGCTCCAGGATATACTCGTACGTACAAAGCGTATGCAGGGGTATTCCACCCTCTGGGTACCCGGCACAGACCACGCGGGTATCGCAACGCAGATAAAGGTTGAGGAAAGACTCCGCGTTGACGAGGGGCTTTCGAGATACGACCTCGGCCGTGATAAGTTCCTCGAGCGCGTTTGGGCGTGGAAGGACTCCTACGAGGAGAGAATAACAGGTCAGCTTAAGAAGCTCGGCGCATCCTGCGATTGGTCAAGACAGCGCTTCACTATGGACGAGGGCTGCTCGCGCGCGGTACGCGAGGTATTCGTTAACCTTTACGATAAGGGACTTATCTACCGCGGTCACAGAATAATCAACTGGTGCCCGAGATGCTTAACGGCGCTCTCCGATGCCGAGGTTGAGTATAAGGATATGCCCGGCAACTTCTGGCATATCAAGTATCCGATAAAGGGTGAGGAGGGCTACGTTGAGGTAGCGACGACGCGTCCCGAAACTATGTTCGGCGATACCGCCGTTGCGGTAAACCCCGAGGACGAGGCAACAAAGCACCTCGTAGGTAAAACTCTTATCCTTCCTATAGTAAACCGCGAGATCCCCGTTATAGCCGACGATTACGTTGAGATCGGCTTCGGTACGGGCTGCGTTAAGATAACCCCCGCCCACGACCCCAACGACTTCCTTGTAGGTCAGCGCCACGGACTCGAGCAGATAAAGGTAATGAACGACGATGCTACGATGAACGCGTACGCGGGCAAGTACGAGGGTATGGACAGATACGCCTGCCGCAAGGCGCTCGTCGCCGACCTCGAGGCTGAGGGCTTCCTCGTTAAGACCGAGCCCCACGACCATAACGTTGGAACGTGCTACCGCTGCGGAACTACCGTTGAGCCTCTCACCTCGGACCAGTGGTTCGTTAAGATGAAGCCCCTTGCGGCTCCCGCAATCGAGGCGGTAGAGTGCGGAAATATCAACTTCGTTCCCGAGAGATTCTCGAAGAACTACTTCAACTGGATGAATAATATCCTTGACTGGTGCATATCCCGTCAGCTTTGGTGGGGACACAGAATTCCCGCCTTCTACTGCGACGCCTGCGGAGCAATGGAGGTATCCAAGACCGACCTTACGGTATGCCCGAAGTGCGGCGCTCCGATGCGCCAGGAGGAGGACGTGCTCGATACCTGGTTCTCGTCGGCGCTCTGGCCCTTCTCAACTCTCGGTTGGCCCGATAAGACCGATGACCTCGCGAGATACTATCCCACGGATACTCTCGTAACGGGCTACGATATCATAACCTTCTGGGTATCGAGAATGATATTCTCGGGACTCGAGCATATGGGAGAGAAGCCCTTCTCGACCGTATTTATCCACGGTCTTGTAAGAGACGCGCAGGGAAGAAAGATGTCGAAGTCACTCGGCAACGGTATCGACCCCTTGAAGATAATCGAGCAGTACGGCGCGGACGCGCTCAGATTCGCCCTCGCAACGGGTAACGCCCCCGGTAACGATATGCGCTTCTCCGACGAGAAGATAGAGGCGGCGAGAAACTTTGCGAATAAGCTCTGGAACGCATCGAGATTCGTGCTTATGAACCTCACCGAGGACGACGAAACGCTTCTCACTCTTCCCGAGGAGTCCGCCCTCACCGCAGAGGATAAGTGGATACTCTCTGCATTCAATAAGCTCGCGAGGAGCGTTAACGATAACGTTGAAAATTACGAGGTAGGAGTTGCTCTCGGTGAGATATATTCCTTCACCTGGGATACCTTCTGCGATTGGTATATCGAGATGGCGAAGAGCAGAATATTCGCTAAGGATACGCCCGAGGCGCTTACAGCGAAAAGAGTCCTCGTTCACGTGCTTACGGGTATCTTAAAGCTCCTTCACCCCTATATGCCCTTCATCACCGAGGAGATATATCAGGCTCTTCCTCACGCGGACGAGTCCATTATGATATCCGCATATCCCACCTTTGACAAAGAGATAGACTTCAGCGCCGACGAGGAGGAGATAAAGAGAATTATCGCCTGCATCACCGCCATCAGAGCGCGCAGAGCGGAAATGAATATCGCTCCCTCGAAGAAAGCGAAGCTCTACGTTGTAACCAAGTATAAGAGCACGTTCGAGAATGCCGCTCCCATGCTTGAAAAGCTCGCGTCCGTATCCGAGCTTCATATAGTTGACTCCTACGATTCAAGCGACGCGGTTGCTATCGCTACCGATTCGGGTAACCTCTATATTCCTCTCGCTGACGTTATCGACTTTGAGAAGGAAAGAGCAAGACTCACCGCGGAGTACGAAAAGAACGAGGGCGAGATATCCCGCCTTGAAAAGAAGCTCTCGAACGAAGGCTTCGTAGCAAAAGCTCCCGCCGCGGTAGTTGAGGGCGAAAAAGCAAAGCTTGCGAAGTACCTTGAGACCAGAGCGGCGATAACTGAGGCGCTCGCAAAGCTGAAATAAGTTGACAATGTTTGTGTCACTATAAAGTGACGTTATATAGCGCAACTCTGTCGCGCGTGATATAGAACGCAAGGCGTTCGTGATATGTTTGTCATTCGACAAACGTGATATAGACTCGTGCCGAGTCGTGATATGCCGCGAACTGCGCGGCGTGGAGAAACGGATAAAAATGCATTGCGTTATCAAAGCAATCGCGATAAATGAAGTATGATTAAAATAAACCTTACGCCGCGCAGTTCGCGGCATATCACGAAAGCCATCGGCTTTCTATATCACGCTTGGCATAGCCAAGTATATCACGGCGGCTTAGCCGTCTATATCACGTTCGCATAGCGAACATATAATACCATTTCGTGCTCATTATGATTATTTACAGGTTAAATTATGAAATATACTTTCAACCCAACAGAAGAAAATATAAACGAAACTGCCGAAACGGTAATTTTTGCGGGCAGCTATGAGGACACTGCGGATATTTCAGACCTCGTGATAGGCGAGGGGATACTCGAGATTGCGGAGAACGCATTCCGTGACTTTGAAAATTTAAAATCGGTCACGCTCCCAAAAAGTCTTGTGAGAATATCCGCATCGGCGTTCTCAGGTTGCAAAAACCTTACCCGTGTTGAGTTTGGCGCGGGAGTTCGCGAGATAGGCGACGAGGCGTTTGCCTATTGCTCATCTCTCCTTTCCGTGAATTTACCCGATACCGTAAAGCGTATCGGAGAGGGAGCTTTCGAGGGCTGCGCTGCTCTTTCACGCGTGAAGCTCTCCGAGAGCCTTGAGATGATAGGCTCGGGCGCGTTTTCCTTCTGCTTTAATCTTCGCGATATAACCATACCCGATAGCGTGCTGCTCGTTGAGTTCTGCGCTTTTGCATCCTGCTTCTCGCTCGAGGGCGTAAAGCTTTCGCTCAGTATGGGTATGATAGACGAGTCAACCTTTGAGGGCTGCCGCTCTCTTAAAAACGTTGATTTGCCACCTAAACTTTACAAAATTGGCAGAAGAGCCTTCAAAGGCTGCTCCTCGCTCGAGTCACTTATCCTTCCGATAACACTTCGCGAGGTAGGCTTTGACGCCTTCTCGGGATGCCGCTCGCTCGTAAGGCTTGCTATTCCTCGTGGACTTACCGAGATAGAGGACGGCGACGCCTTCTCGGGCTGCGATAAGCTCTCGGAGATAACCTACGCGGGCAGCAGGGGCGATTGGGAGTACCTTAACCGCGGCAAAACGCTCACGGTGAGGCGGAGCGACCTCTCCTACTACTCCCCTAAAATACATTTTCTGGACTTAAAAAATGAAGTATAAATGCTTGATACTTGACCACGACGATACCGTCGTAAACAGTACCGCGACCATACATTTTCCTTCCTTTATAGAATATCTTAAGTACGCGCGTCCCGATAGGGCGGATAGCTACACTCTCGAGGAGTTCATCTTAAAGAACTTCACCCCTGGGATAGTGAGCCTCTTCCGCGACGAGCTTGGACTCACCGATAGCGAGCTTGACGAGGAGCAGGGATTTTGGGAAACGTTCGTCAAAACCCGATACCCGACCGCGTACAGCGGTATACGCGAGATACTCGAGCGCTTTGTCAGCGAAGGGGGAATCGTTGCCGTTGCGAGCCACTCGATGACAAGATTTATAGAACGCGATTACGCGCATAACGGTCTCCCCGCGCCGCACGAGATATTCGGCTGGGACCTGCCGCGAGAGCTTCGCAAGCCTAATCCCTATGCGGTCGAGGTGCTGATAAAGAAGTACGGCTTTGCGCCCTCGGAGATACTTATGGTAGATGACCTTAAGCCTGGCTTCGATATGGCTCGCGCCGCGGGAATCGACTTTGCCGCCGCAGGCTGGGGCTACGACGTACCCGAGATAGAGAGCTTTATGCGCGAGCATAGTGACTATTATCTTAAAACCGTTGATGAGCTTGGGGAGTTGTTAGCGTGATGCTATCGGCATCACGCAATGAATTGCAACCTTGCGGTTGCGCGAATTGAAAGCTTTCGCTTTCGTGAATTGCCTGCGGCATGAATTGCGCTGCGGCGCATTGAGGTTGCGATTCAAATTATGGAGCGAAGCGAGAATTCATGGCAAAGCCAATTCATGATGCGTTAGCATCAATTCATGGAGCATTGAGTTAGCGTGATGCTATCGGCATCACGCAATGAATTGCAACCTTGCGGTTGCGCGAATTGAAAGCTTTCG
>JAFQPR010000073.1 GCA_017411605.1 Clostridia bacterium
GGGGAGAGCTGACAATTATTTGTTTTATGAAGCAGAACAAAGTCCTCTTAAGTAAACACAAGCAAAAAAATATCGAGTGTTCCTAACATCAGTTATGAACACTCGATATGGTCGGAGTGACAGGATTCGAACCTGCGGCATCGACGTCCCAAACAAATCTGCACCGATTTTTTCCTTGATTTACAAGGCTTTTCAGAACTTTTGAGTCCGAAAACGATGCTTTCGGATGCTCTCGTTCGCACTGTTTCCACGTAGTCCTAGACGCAAGATGGTCAAAACTGTGGTCAACCACAAATCTCCCGCAGATCATCGCCGCGGAAATCTATGCTGTCACTCATAAATGAACTGTGGTACGGAAACATAATTCCGCAAGAGGACAGCAGAAATAACTCAAAGGAGATGAAGGAGCTACTCGGATACATGGCAAGACGTCACGAATACTAGGAGAAGCTCCTTGCCGAAGAGAAGCGATCGTCTTTGACAGGTTGTCTATATAAGGCGAATTAATACCGGACACACACTTGAGAAATCGGGCGTGGCGGATACCGTTGCCCGAGCCTGCGCTCACCTTAATTTTTATTTGATAAATTATTGACAAAAAAGCTGTTTTGGTGTATAATATTTAATCATTATTATGTAGATAATGCGCACTTTGGAGGTGATGAAATAAATGGCTGAAAAGACTGGAAATGGTAGGAGGATATTCCTTGCCGCTTGGCTGGTGATGATCGCTGTGCTGCTCGTTGGAATAATTATTCTATGGCCGCCCGGAGAAAAGCACGAGACCATAAAGGAGCTTATGCTCGATGGAGTGCTTCACGAATCCAATAAGATAAGCTTCTTGGGCTTGGAGGTGAATCCTGCTCTGATATCTGCGTACATCGTGACGGCGATATTGCTTTTTGTAGCAGTTCTCATCAGGATATTTGCCATACCGCGCTTTAAGCTCGTTCCGGGAGGATTTCAGAGCGTTATAGAAAAGCTGGTGGAGTTCTTTGAGAATATGGCAAATAAAAACAGTCATCATAGACCTCGTTTTGTTGGAGCTTATATATTCAGCGCGGGTGTGTATATATTTTTCAGCACGATATTTGAGCTCTTTGGTGTCCAAGCAATTACGACACAAGGACATTCGGTGGCGCTTCCCGCTCCGATAACCGATATAAACGCGGCTATCGCGATGGGATTTATGTCATATGGAGTTATTCTGGGTGCGGGATTTCTATGCAGCGGTATTCGTGGCGGATTGAGCGTGCTCAAGGACTTCTCATTGCCGATATCTATGAGCTTCCGTTTGTTCGGCGCTCTGCTCAGCGGACTTCTTGTGACTGAACTCGTATATTATTATACCGCGCTCAGCTTTGTGTTGCCGGTGGCGGTGGGAGTTGTGTTTACACTGCTTCACGCCGTTATACAGACCTACGTGCTCGCAACGCTGGTGTCCATATTCTACGGTGAGGCGGTAGAGCCGAGACCTAAAAAGCAAAAAGTTAAAAAAATAAAAAATCAAGATAAAATAAAAAGGAAAAACGAAAAATGAAAACAACAAGAATCATTTCAATTATCATCGCGCTCCTTATCACTCTTACGCTCGTATGCGCTATGTCAGTTTCAGTTTTTGCCGAGGAAGTGGCAACCGATGCTACGGATGCAGTTCAGAATACCGAGAATGAGGCAGAGTCCTCAGAGGACAAGATAATATCCTCAAAAGCCACAGCTTCCGCGATCGTCGTCGCGGTAGTAGGTGCTGCCGGCGCTGTCGCTATGGGTATCGCGATATCCAAAAGCACTGAGAGTATGGCTCGTCAGCCCGAGGCGGCTTCCAAAATAAACGGAGCTATGATGCTGGGTCTTGTATTTGTAGAGACCGCTATAATCTACGCGCTTATCATAGCTATACTTATAATATTCGTTCTTTGATCGATATAAGAGGTTGGAAATATGCCATTAAACATTGATTTTTTGCAAATACTTCTTCATTTGCTGAATTTCGTTATACTGGCGGGCGGACTTACATTTCTTCTTTATAAGCCGGTAGTGAAATTCCTTGAGAGCAGACGCGCTTATTTTGCCGAGATAGAGGAAAAAAACAAGGAAGCTGCCAAGGAGGCTGAAAAACTTCGTATTGAATACGAGAAAAAGCTTGCCGACGCAGATGCGGATATTGCCAATAAGAAAAAAGAAAATGAAAAGCAAATAGCTGAGATGACGGCTCAAACCCTGAAGGAGGCACATCAAAAGGCTGATGCCATCGTGCGTACTGCCGAGCAGGAGGCGGAGAAGAGAAAGGAACATATACTTGACTCCGCGCAAACAGAGATAGGTGAGCTGGTTCTCGCCGCTACGCAAAAGCTATTGAGCGATACGGTCACGCCCGAACGCAATATAGCCCTGTATGACGAATTTATCCGACTTGCCGACGAAAAGATCGCCGAGGAGAGGGTCAAGAATGGTAAAAAATAATTTTGATTCTACACAAGATGATAAAAACGTCATAAAGGTTGAAATAGAGTGCATCACTCCGCCTACGGAGCAACAGCTCGATAAGCTTAAAGAGTTCTTTATGGCGGAGTATAACTCGGAAGACGTTGATTTTATCATAAAGAGAGAGCCTGATGTAGTGGGCGGATTCCGTATATTTGTTGGAGATGAAAATTACGATTGGAGTACTCTCGGACGTATAAGACAGCTTAGAAAATCGTTTCAATCATTGAAAAAAGAATACGATTTTCCAAAGATAGTGTCACTTTTGCGCGAGGATATCGGTACTTTTGAGCTTGATGCAGGTCACCAGCAGGTGGGCACAGTTATCACCGTCGGAGACGGTATCGCGTTTATAGACGGACTGCACGATGTCGAATACGGCGAGATAGTTATGTTCGATTGCGGCATCAAGGGAATGGTGCAGGATATACGCGCGGACGGAATCAACGGCATCGTTATTTTTGGCGACGATACGGAGATACACGAGGGAAGCAGAGTCGTTAGGACTCGCCGCACGGCGGGTATCCCTATTGGTAATAAAATACTCGGACGTATCATAAATCCTCTCGGAAAACCCGTTGACGGTGGCGAGGACATAGGAGCGAAAGAATATTTTCCGATTGAAAGACCTGCCCCGAGCATTATGGAAAGAAAATCGGTCTGCCGTTCGCTTGAAACGGGCATACTTGCCATAGACTCGATGTTCCCGATAGGCAGAGGACAAAGAGAGCTCATAATAGGCGACAGACAGACGGGAAAGACCTCAATCGCAACGGATACCATAATTAATCAAAAGGGTAAGGGCGTGATATGCGTATACGTCTCCATAGGTCAGAAGGCGAGCTCCATCGCAAAGGTGGTCTCAACGCTTAAAAAGCACGACGCTATGGATTATACGGTGGTCATATCCTCTCCAGCGAGCGATGCGGCATCGCTTCAGTATATCGCGCCTTATGCGGGGTGTGCGGTGGCGGAATATTTTATGTACCGAGGCAGGGACGTGCTTATAGTATACGACGATCTTTCAAAGCACGCCGTTGCATATAGAACACTCAGCCTGTTGCTCGAGAGATCCCCCGGACGAGAGGCATATCCGGGAGACGTATTCTACCTGCACTCACGCTTGCTTGAGCGCTCCGCTCAGCTCAGCGACAGTATGGGGGGCGGCAGTATGTCCGCGCTACCGATAGTTGAGACTCAGGCGGGAGACGTTTCGGCGTATATACCCACGAATATTATATCTATTACCGACGGTCAGATATTCCTTGAGAGCGAGCTGTTCTTTGCGGGACAGCGCCCCGCTATAAACGTGGGACTTTCAGTGTCCCGTGTAGGCGGTGCGGCACAGACAAATATTATGAAAAAGTCGGTAAACACTATACGTCTCGACCTTGCCCAATACCGAGAGATGCAGGCGTTTACTCAGTTTGGGGGAGATCTTGACGCGGGAACAGCGCGCCAGCTGAAGTACGGCGCGGGACTTATGCAGCTCTTGAGACAGAGCAACAACGCTCCAATGCCGCTTCACACTCAGGTAATAACCCTGCTTTGCGCGCAGGCGAAGCTGTTTGTGGATATTCCCGTTAAAGAGATCAAGACAGTGCAAAGAGAGCTTATCTCATATATGGAGCAGCATAATAACGATCTTTGCGTAAAGATCACTCATGATAGAGCCTATTCGGAGAAGCTGAAGGACGATATAGTGAATGCCGCGCGAGAATATATCAAGTCACTGAATAGATAAAAGAAGGGAGGGTGCTCGTATGCTGAGCGCAAGCGAGATACGTGCTCGTATCAATGGCGTAAAGGATACAAAAAAGATAACCGACGCTATGTATATGATATCGTCGGCAAAAATGAGAAAAGCGTTGCGTGATCTTGAACATACGACGCCCTATTTCGAAGCTCTCACTGATAAGATAGGAGCGTTGTTTCAGTGTATTCCCCAAACGAATGACCGATACTTTAGAGTTAAGGTGTCCGAGGATACGGTGCATCTTAGCCACGGTATAGTGCTCATAACCTCAGATAAGGGGCTTGCGGGCGCTTATAATCAGGAGGCAATCAGCGTTTGCGAGGCATATTTGAAACATCATTCGAGGACGACGGTGTTTATCATAGGCGAGTACGGACGGCAGTACTTTATGAAGAGGGGTATGCCCTTCGTTCAGGATTTTAACTATTCAGCCGCGCATCCGAGCCTGATGGAGGCAAGAAGGATGTGCGCGGAACTGCTTGAGTACTACGATCGCGCCGAGCTTGACGAGATAAGCATAATATATACCGACTACATGGGTAATAAGCCCGGAGAATGCAAAAAGGTCACGCTCCTGCCCTTGGAAAAGACAAAGTTCCATACGGAAAGAAAGAGTTACGAGCTTTTGGAAAAGGAATTTTCACCGAGCCCCGAAGAGGTGCTTGACGGAGTTATCCCAAGCTATCTTATGGGATTTATATACGGATCGCTGGTTGAGAGCTATTGCAGCGAACAGCAGGCGCGAATGAACGCGATGAAGAGCGCGAGCGAAAACGCGGAGGCTATGCTTAAGGCGCTTAAGGTGCAGTACAATAAGATACGTCAGACGGCGATCACAGGAGAAATGATAGAGATAACGGCGGGCGCTAAGGCGCAAAGAAGCAAGCTCGCGAAAGCGAAAGGAGAGCCGAATATATGAATGGTGAAAATAAGATGCAGCTCAAAACGGGAAAGATCGTTCAGATAACGGGACCCGTTGTGGACGTTAAGTTCGTCAAGGAAGCGCTTCCCAAAATAAAGGAAAAGCTATATGTTGAGAAAAATAACAGGCATCGCACGATGGAGGTCGTTCAGCACATTGGACATTCAACCGTGAGATGTGTTATGCTCGGCGCGAGTGAGGGGCTTTGCCGCGATATGGATGTATACGCAACGGGCACACCGATCACCGTGCCTGTTGGCGAGGCGGTGCTCGGACGACTTTTTAACGTACTCGGAGAGCCGATAGACGGTAAGGAGGATATCCCCGAGGACTGTGAGAGACGCTCTATATACCGTTCCGCGCCAGATTATTCGGAGAGAGCGGTATCCGAGGAGATACTCGAGACGGGGATCAAGGTGATAGACCTGCTTGCTCCGTACACGAGGGGCGGAAAGATAGGTCTGCTCGGAGGAGCGGGCGTAGGAAAGACCGTTCTAATACAAGAGCTGATACACAATATAGCCACCGAGCACGGGGGTTATTCCATATTCACGGGTGTTGGAGAGAGAAGCAGAGAAGGAAACGATCTGTTTTTCGAGATGTCCGAGAGCGGGGTGCTCGATAAGACCGCGCTCGTATTCGGTCAGATGAACGAAGCGCCTGGAGTCAGAATGAGGGTCGCCCTCACGGGACTTACAATGGCAGAGCATTTCAGAGATGAGAGCAACAAGGACGTGCTCTTGTTTATCGATAACATATTCCGCTTTATTCAGGCGGGAAGTGAGATATCAACGCTTCTTGGCCGTATGCCCTCGGCTGTTGGTTATCAGCCCACGCTCTCGCAGGAGCTCGGCGAGCTTGAGGAGCGCATAGCCTCAACCAAGAACGGCTCGGTAACGTCGGTACAGGCAATATACGTTCCTGCCGATGACCTCACCGACCCCGCGCCGGCTACCACCTTTGCGCATCTTGACGCAACCACCGTGCTCAGCAGAAAGATAGCGGAGCTCGGCATATATCCCGCGGTCGATCCGCTCGATTCCACGTCAAGAATGCTTGATCCCGAGGTGGTTGGCGAGGAGCATTATTATGTTGCGAGAACAGTACAAGAGATACTTGAGCACTACAACGAGCTTCAGGATATCATCGCGATACTCGGTATGGACGAGCTAAGCGATGAGGACAAGATACTCGTCAAGCGCGCGAGAAAAATACAGAGATTTTTGTCACAACCCTTTAGTGTGGCAGAAAAGTTTACCGGAGTGCAGGGAATATACGTTCCGCTTGCGGATACCATACGCAGCTTCAAAGCTATAATCGACGGAGAAGCCGATGAATATCCCGAGAGCGCCTTCTTCAATGTAGGTACGATAGAGGACGTGGCGCGCAAGGCACAGGCTATGTCGGAGGGTTGATATGAGATCGTTCCATCTTGAGATACTGACACCCGAGCGTGTGTTTTATCGTGGCGAGGCGATCTCGCTGATAGTGCCGATAACCGACGGTATGCTCGGCGTTATGGCGGGCAGAGCGCCAATAACGGCATCAGTCACCTGCGGAGAGGCGTATTATACAACACCCGAGGGAGAAAAGATATTGTTTTCGGTATGGGGCGGTATGATAGATGTTCTTGACAATACCGTTAAGCTGTTGTGCGATTCCGCGCTTTTGCCTGAGGAGATAGACGAGGAGAAGGAGCGGATGGAGGTTGAGCGCTCTCGTGAGGCGCTCAAAAGCAAGCAGGCACATATAGATTACACAATGTCAAAGTTGATGCTGAAAGACGCGATAAACAAATTAAAAGTAAAGAAGAAAAAGAGTATCAATTAAAAAGCAAGACACGAGAGGAATGTGAAGAAAAGCTTGCCGAGCTGATAAAAACCATGAAAGCGGAAATCGCAGAGATGAAAAAGGCAACGAATGCCTAAACGAAAGAAGGGCTGACCAAAGCGGTCAGCCCTCAAAATTTGCGTCGGAGTAAGCAAAGAAATAAATATTCGCAGGTGATTAACGTGATTCGTACTCGGAAACTACTCGAGATTGAGCGCAAAACTCACGAAGGGTTTCTTTGGTAATTATTCCATCACGAAGCAATCGAACAATAAGGCTTACCCAATCTTCCGAGTAAAGATAATCATTGTGTGGTTCATCATAGATACAGTACTTGGAAATCGTATCAAATTTTGCGGCAGCATCTGTTTGTGGACGCACCTTAAAGCATTTCCAAAGAAGCGTGTGATCGTTGTAGGATAACTTAACCCCAGATTGCTGTTTGACAGTGTTGATAACGTCTCCAGGGCGCATTAAACTTGCGTTTGATACCCTTTGAACAATCACTTTGTCTTTTATAATTGTGCTGATCCTGTTGTAGTTTTCTCTATCTTCATCACTCAAAGCGTTCCAATTGACAAACTCAACAGACAAATCGTGGCGATTGGTGTTACTGATTTTAGGAATCTGTAATAGTTTTATGCTGTACTCTTGACTATCAAAAATTTCTTGTGGCAAATCTGTTTTATATTTGTCAATGTATTTTTTGATATCTTGCATATCTTTTGACAATAAATCTCTCTGCGCTTTTATCTGCTCTTGAGCGCGTAGGTGTGAAAATTGAAGAGCATATGCAAGGCATGTATTTATTGAATAATCATCGCCAAATAGTGTTACCACCAGAGTTTCGTAATTAAACAATAGTGCTTGACATTCGCCAAAAAGAAGAATATCCAATGATGATCCGTCCCAATATCGATGCTCGATTTTATTACGCAACCCAATGAAAAAGTTTAAATTAGCAACAGTTGCTTCTGACAAATTGGTATAGGCTTTTCTCATTTTCTGATATTCTTTAATGCATTCAGCTAACTCCCACGCCTTCTTCTCACCATCAATTTTTTTATAGCGTCCATTTTTTTCTTTGTAAAAATACTTTTCGCCAATTTCGCTTTGAAAGAAGGCATGAAATAATTTTGTCCAAGCAATAATCATAAGGACTATATAATTTTCAATTCTAAACATAGTGCGAGGACGATTATAGGTTTCAACAGCAGTCAGGGCGCTATTTATGGATCCATCCAAAATGCTTTTTGCTTTGCCTTGTCTTAAAATAATCATTATAAAATCCTTTCTTGATGTAATGACAAAGCCGCAAAGTATCCCTACTTTGCGGCTTTCGTATGCGGACAAATCCGCAATTTTGGTCGGAGTGACAGGATTCGAACCTGCGGCATCGACGTCCCAAACGTCGCGCGCTACCAACTGCGCCACACCCCGAAGTGTGAAAAATATTCGATTTTTAGGTCAATTTCCGTAAGTGGTCAAATCTGTGGTCAAAA
>JAFQPR010000011.1 GCA_017411605.1 Clostridia bacterium
CATTTTCTATTTGCGTTTCCCTCCCTCGACATAATTTTATACGCCTCACAGGTGGGAGAACGCAAATTTTCGCTCTAAATCCCCCTAGCCCCTTAGCGCATTCGAGGGTAGCTAAAGTTTTGTACAACTTGAGCTACCCTCGATTTTTTGCTATTTGTTCTTAGAAAAGTAAACTATTGTTGTCAGAAACTGCGTTTGTTGAGTATAAACTTTTTATATTGTGCCGCTAACAGTCAAGACGGTGACACCGGGAATAACCGAAACGATACCGCTCTCAGCGTTTCTCGAGAAGGTAGCCGCGGGGACGGGAATAGCTCCGCCTACGGTTGCGAATGCGCCTGTAGCTTCGTCATACGTGTAGCCCGTACCAAGGGCGAGCTCCTCTCCGTCAAGAGCGACGGAAAGATTGCCGAGCGTAGGATTAAAGGTATCGGTTACGATTACGTTGTCGGTAGCAACTGCAGGTGCATTGCCCGTATTCTGAATTATAAAGGTATAGGTTATCTCGCCGTTGTCGTTAATAACGGCAGGGCATATAGCTTTTGCTATAGTAAGAGCTGTCCATTCTCTCACGGGAACCGTCGCGCTATCTGTAACCGTGTCAACTCTTGCGCCTCCCGATATACTTACTGTGTTGGTTATTGCGTTGCCTGCCGATAGGGGAGCGTACTCGTTAACGCGAGCCTCGTAAATGAGTAGCGCGTTCGCGCCCGCGGGCAGATCTATTCCGCTGAAGCTGACTGCGCCCGCGCCCGGTGTAACTGTCGGCGCATCGGAGAGCGCTCCGTTGATATAGAGCTTTACAGAGCCGTCAATATATTCAAGCGGTGTTACGCTGTTTGCCACGGATGCGGGGGTATACGTTCCGAGATTATCGCTCACGGTTATATTGCTTTCCGCTATAGCTCCGGAGTTTGTGATGGATACGACGTATGTTATACCGTCGCCCTTTACATAGTCTGTGCTTGCCGCCGTCTTAGTTCCGCTTACACCTATGAGTAGCTGACCCTCTGTAATATTTGACGTAGTTGAAGAGCCGTCATATATCAACGTTGCCTGATTGTAAAATGCTGCCATCTTTTTTTATCCTTTGATTTTGATGTCGGGTGCCTATCTTGAGGCATCCGTTATCATTATATGACGGCAGAATTTTATTGATAATTTTATCGGAGTGTTATCTTCCGCTGTACTCCTCTCGGTATTGCTTTGGCGTTTTTCCCGTCTCTTTCTTGAAAAGCTTTGAAAAGTACTGAAGATCGACTACTCCGCAGTGAAGAGCAACGGTCTGTATCTGCAGTTGAGTGTTGCATAGCAGATGCTTTGCGTGCGCTATGCGTTTAGCCTTGATATATTCCGTGAGCGTTTTTCCCGTTTCCTTCCTGAATAGAGTCGAAAGGTAACCGAGGCTCACGTTCTGCGCTTTTGCGATATCGCCGGGGGAGAGCTGAGCGGAGATATCCGAGTCGATAAGTAAAACCGTGTTTTTTATAAGCTCCGAGAATCCCCTCATTGTATGTTTTTGCACGAGACTGCAATAGCTCGTATACATTTTCCGCATAAGCGGAGCGGTTTGCCCGAGCTGTGACATATTTTCTATCTTATACGCAAAATCGGATGAAACTCTGTCTATATATAAGGGGTGAACTCCGCCCGATTCCGCGGCTTTCCTTAGGAGCGTGTTCATTATTACACAGTAATTTTTAGCATTTCGCAAAAGGTCGGGAGCTCTTTTCTCAAACAGCATATCACTGAATGAGGACGTAAACAGATTTTCTTTATGGACCTGCCCGAGCGAGACTGCCTCGATAAGCTCGTTCTCGTATTCATAACGCTTTTCCATAGCCTTCATATCCGCGAGTATCTCGTCGAAGTTTTCTTCTTTTGGCGTGCTTCCTATGGGTGAGATGGGGGTATCGTATTCATTGTTGACGTCGACGATAGCAAAGGCGGGAAGGTTCCAGAGCCTTTCGCAAAAGCTCGTCAGCATAACGAAAAGAAAGCTCTCCTTAGGTATGGCAGGAAGGGAAGAGTAATATTCCTCGAGGTAGCGATGGTATTTTGGCTGAAGCGCATTTTTTTCGGCGTATTCGAGTATTTTTTCACCGTTTGGTCTCTCGTTGAGGTACGGGCCTATTAAAAGTATCTTATCGTCGTTTCTTTCGCTGATTTTAAAATAAACGTATGAAAGTCCGAAGGAATTTGTCATCTTATAAACCGTTTTCGGCAACAGCTCTATGATATCCTGCGTGTTATTTTCCCGGTTCTCTGTAGCCGATGAGGGAAAAACAGAATTTATCATTCCGTTAATTTTTGCTTTTAGTCCTTCTTTCTCAACAATGGCGGTAGCGACGTGACTTTTTTTGAAGGTGTCGCATAAAAGTCCAAGCTCATTGTCATTAAGCATGAAAGTTCCTCCCTTTAGAATTAGTAAAAAAAACTAGTATTTTTTTCATTATAACACAATTATTGTGTAAAAACAACATTATTTTTAAACAAAAAATTAAAATACTACAAAAAAACATTAAAAAAATACTACCCAATACGTTATAAATACAATATAATTAATACGGGATTATATCATCGGTTCCCTTTGGACTATCGATATATGAAACAAAATAAAAAAAAGGAGAAATCGAATGAAAAAAGAAATTCAACTCGATTCAAACGGCAAGCGCAAGTTTAATATACGAGATAGTGTTGCGTATGCCGCAGGAGACCTCGGCTGTAATATGAGCTTTGCTCTTAAAGGCACGATGGCTCTTTTCTGGACTCAGGTTATGGGTATGGGGCTTTGGTACTCTTTGCTTCTCGTAATAGTTCAGGTTTGGGACGCTATAAACGACCCGCTTATTGGCTCAATTATTGATGCTGACAACCGTAAGTATAAGAGAAATAAGTTCCTCTCTTACATATGGTTCGGTTCTATCGGACTTATAGTCGGCGGCGCATGTTGCTTTTTACCCTTTACGGGTGCTCCCGTATGGGCTAAGATGATAATTTTTATCTCGGGTTACGTTGTTTGGGATGCTTTCTATACGATAGCGAACGTTCCTTACGGCTCGCTTCTTTCACTCATCTCGAAAGAGCCTGCAGACAGAGCTTCGCTCTCAGCTTGGCGTTCTATCGGTTCTATGGTTGGAAATATGCTTCCTATGGTAATCCTTCCCTTTATTATTTACGAGGCTGACGGAAAGACTCTTAACGGATGGAGAGTATTCCTTGCCGCTCTTATTATGGGTGTTCTTGGATTCTTCTGCTTCCAGTTTATGATCCGCAATACCGAGATTCGCGTTGAAGAAGAAGTAAAGCTCAACGAGGATCAGCCTAAGTTCAACGTTCTTAAGGCTATGAAGAACTTTCTTTGTAACCGTCCCGCAGTAGGCGCAACTCTTGCAGCTATGGGTATGTTTATCGGTATGCAGGGCGCTGCGACCGCTGTTTCCGTTGTATTCCAGATATATTATGAAAATGCAAAGATATCGGGTATCGTTCAGCTCTTCGCTATGATTCCGATCGTCGTATTCACACCTCTTGCGCGTAAGATGGTTACGAAGTACGGTAAGAAGGAGCTTTCGGTTATCGGTGCTATATGCTCTATCGTCGGCGGCGGACTTCTCTTTATTATCACTCCCAATAATACAGGACTTGATCTCGTGCTCTATATTCTTGCTCAGCTTGTATATAGCCTTGGCCTCGGTATCTATTCTACCGTTTCCTGGGCAATGATGGGTGACGCTATCGACTATAACGAGTGGAAGACCGGTAAGAGAGAAGAGGGCGTTGTTTATTCGCTTCATTCCTTCTTCAGAAAGCTCGCGCAGGGTCTTGGTCCCGCGGTTGCTCTCGTTATAATGTCAAGCCTTGGTTACGTTAACAATGCAAATCTTGATGCGGCAGGTAATTACACAAATATTCCCGATGCAAACGGTGCGTTCAACGCTATAAACGTTGATTGGCTCGGATGGGACGTTGCAGTAAATCTCCGTATTCTCGTTGCAGCGCTCTTCCTTGTTGCAGCGCTTATGCAATTCGTAGGTCTTGCTCTCGTTTATAACCTTGACAAAAAGACTCTTGAGCAGATGAATAAGGAGCTTGGCCGTGATGCAGAAGCTACCGCAGATGTAGCGGCAGGCGGCGAAGAGACTTCGGCTGACTGATAGACATTTAATATTTTCTTCGGCGTCCGTTTTTTTCGGACGCCGAATTTAAACAATTAAAAAATAATAAAAAATTTAAATAATAATATTGATTTACATTTGTTTTTTTGATATAATTCATTTGTAAATAGCGTATAAGGAGCATTTATGAGAAATATTTTAAATATAAACGGCGGTTGGCAGTTTATCAAGGACTGTAAAGACCCTTTTGCAACCGAGGGCGCGATAGCGCTTGACCTTCCTCATACCTGGAATGCTACCGACGGTCAGGATGGCGGTAACGATTATTTCAGAGGAAGCTGCATTTATAAAAAGACAATTTCGAGATCAATGATCGAGGGTGAGCGAGTATATCTTGAGATATGCGGTGCTAACTCCTCTGCCGACGTATACGTAGGCGGTCAGGCTATTGCTCATCATGACGGCGGTTATTCTACCTGGAGAGTCGATATAACAGATTCTCTCGGTGATGGCGAAGCAGAGCTTGCAATTCACGTCAACAATGCGCCCAACGAGGAAGTATATCCTCAGATGGCAGACTTTACCTTCTACGGCGGACTTTACAGAAACGTAAACCTTATCGGCGTATCCGCTACTCACTTCGACCTTGATTATTACGGAGCTCCCGGTATAAAGGTAACTCCCGCTATTTCGGGCGCTGATGCCGACGTTGAGATAGAAGTATATGCAAAGGACCTTGCCGACGGTGACGTTATCCGTTATACCGTTAGTGACAGAGAGGGAAATGCCGTTGCTGCTGCAGAAACTTCGGATACCAAGGTTAACGTCAGGATAGAGAACGTAACGCTCTGGAACGGAAGAAAGAATCCTTATCTTTACACGGCTGCGGCAGAAATTATTCGCGCAGGCGAGGTTATTGATAACGTAAAGGCAAGATTCGGCTGCCGTACCTTTGAGATTGATCCCGAGCGCGGATTTATTCTTAACGGCGAGGAGTATCCTCTTCGCGGCGTATCCCGTCATCAGGACAGACTTGGTATAGGTAACGCGCTTCTTCCCGAGCATCATAAGGAGGATATCGACCTTATCCTTGAGGTAGGAGCTACCACTATCCGTCTTGCTCACTATCAGCACGATCAGTATTTCTACGACCTTTGCGATGAAACGGGACTTGTTATCTGGGCTGAGATTCCTTATATTTCTAAGCATATGCCGGGCGGAAGAGAGAACACCGTCAGCCAGATGAAGGAGCTTATCTCTCAGAACTATAACCACGCGTCTATCGTAGTATGGGGACTTTCCAACGAGATCTCCATAGCGGGCGCTGACGAGGACCTTATCGAGAATCACAATATTCTTAATAATCTTTGCCACGAGATGGACAAGACGCGTCTTACGACCGTTGCCTGTGTTTCCATGGCGAAGATGGACGATCCTTACGTTCACATTTCCGACGTTGTATCATATAATCACTACTTCGGTTGGTACGGCGGCGATACCTCGATGAACGGACCTTGGTTTGATAACTTCCACGCAAAATATCCCAAGAAGCCTATCGGTATCAGCGAGTACGGATGCGAGGCGCTCAATTGGCACACCTCCGACCCTAAGCAGGGTGACTACACCGAGGAATACCAAGCATACTATCACGAGGAGCTTATAAAGCAGCTCTTCAGCCGTCCCTATATCTGGGCAACTCACGTTTGGAATATGTTTGACTTCGGCGCTGATGCAAGAGCCGAGGGCGGTGAGAACGGTCAGAACCATAAGGGTCTTGTGACGATGGACAGAAAGTATAAGAAGGACGCCTTCTATGCTTACAAGGCATGGCTCTCGAAGGATCCCTTCGTTCACCTCTGCGGTAAGAGATATATCGACCGTGTCGAGGATGTGACGAAGGTAACCGTTTATTCAAACCTTCCCGAGGTTGAGCTTTACGTTAACGGCGAGCTTGTTGAAAAGCAGGCGAGTGAGAATCACTTCTTCTACTTCAACGTTAAAAACGTTGGCGAGTCGGTTATCGTAGCTAAGGCGGGAGAGTTTACCGACGAGGGAACTATCCGCAAGGTTGATACGATGAATATGGATTACGTTCTCGTAGAGAAGGGCGCAGTTCTCAACTGGTTTGATATCGACGCTCCCGAGGGACGCTTCTCGCTTAACGATAAGCTCGGAGATATTATGAAGAGCTTGCGCGGTAAGCTTTGGTTTGTAAAGCTCGGTCTTAAGCTCAAGAAAAAGATGAATGCGAACAAACAGGGCGGAGAAAAGAAGTCGGGCGGCTTTGAGGTAGAACTTAAGGCAGACGGCGGTCTTATGCAGATGATGGGCGGCTTTACAGTTCTCAGACTCAGCTCTATGATGGGTATGATGAATATTACCTTCACAAAGGAGGAGCTTCTCAAGCTCAACCGTCAGCTTAACCGCATCAGAAAACCTAAAAGTGTAAAATAATAAAATTTAAATATCAGGAGAATCACTATGAATATGAAAATGTCTTTCCGTTGGTACGGAGAAAGCGATCCTATTTCCCTTGAGTACATTTCTCAGATCCCCGGTATGCGTTCTATCGTTTCCGCTGTATACGACGTTAAACCCGGCGAGGTATGGGGTGAGGAGAGCCTTAAGAAGATGAAGGAGCAGTGCGAGGCGCACGGTCTTATCTTCGACGTCGTTGAGTCTATCCCCGTTCACGAGGATATCAAGCTCGGACGCGGTAAGGTAGACGAGCTTCTTGAGGTATACTGTGAGAACATCAGAAGATGCGCAAAATACGGCGTTAAGTGTGTTACCTACAACTTTATGCCCGTTTTTGACTGGACAAGAACTCAGCTTGACAAGAAGCATCCCGACGGATCGACAAGTCTTGTTATGTATTGGGATCAGATGAGAGGTCTTGATCCTTTAAAGGATGACATTCATCTTCCCGGTTGGGACTCGAGCTACACTCAGAGTGAGGTTCGCGAGCTTATAACCGCTTACGGCGCTATCGGCGAAGAGGGACTTTGGAAGAACCTTGAAAAGTTCTTAAAGAAGGTTATTCCCGTTGCTGAGGAATGCGGAGTAAGAATGGCTATCCATCCCGATGATCCGCCATATCCTATTTTCGGTCTTCCGAGAATCATCACCTGCGAGGAGAATCTTGACAGATTCCTTAAGATAGTTGACAGTCCCGCAAACAGCCTTTGCCTTTGCGTAGGCTCGCTCGGCTGCGCGGCAACAAACGATATAGTTCATATGGTTCGTAAGTACGCTGAAATGGATAGAATTGCGTTTATGCATATCCGTAACGTTAAGCTTATGGAGGACGGCTCGTTCGAGGAGCGCGCTCATCTTTCCTCCTGTGGCTCTATCGATATGTACGAGATCGTTCGCGCTCTTGTTGACAATAACTTTGACGGTTACGTTCGTCCCGACCACGGAAGAATGGTATGGGGCGAGACGGGCAAACCCGGCTACGGTCTTTATGACAGAGCGCTCGGCGCAACCTATATCAACGGTCTTTTCGAGGCTCTCGAGAAGAATGCGGGAAAATAAAAGAGCTTGAAAATAATGAAAAAAACATTTTGTTTGGTAATCGCTCTCGTTCTTTTGTTCACCTTCGTTGCGTGCGGTGACGACGGGCTTAAGTATTCGTCCTACGGACCGTACGATCCTTATTATAATAACTATAAAGAGGACGTTCCGACGGGAAGAAAATATTCCGTTAAGGGTAAGACCTTCTACTTCGAAAAAAACGAAGACGATCTTATGATAAGAGATAAGGACGGCATCAAGCAGACCGAAGCGGAAAGCTCGCTCGAGTCGCTTTACATTGATATCTCGGTAGTCTTCCACAGTGAGGATACCGTTGAGTTCAAGGATGCGGCAGGCTCGACATTCTCCGTCCCGCCGACAAAGGGAGTAAGAGAAAAGAACGTTCTTACGATACAGCATACGAATGCCGCAGGCAGAACGTATGACGTAAGAATTGAGATCCATAAGGAAAAAATAATAGTGATACACGACGGGCATACGTATAATAATCCCGGCACGTATGCGACTATTATTTTCTACGAATGACCGTCTGCTGTAAATTTGCTGAATAGATTTTTCGTTCGGCAAGAAACATAAAACAAATAAAAATCAGGGGCTGTCTCATTAAGAATTCAGGCATATCAATGATAAATCGGTAAAGCACGGTTGTAATTACACGATTTGCGAATTCTTAATGAGATCAGAACCTTGGGGCGAACGGATTTAGAGCAGAAAGCGTCGTTCGTGAC
>JAFQPR010000074.1 GCA_017411605.1 Clostridia bacterium
AGTGATGAAGAACTTGTCATACAGTACGGAGAGATAAAAAATGACGGACTCTATGTATGGCGTATAAAAACTGTTCAAGAGTGATTTTTTAGTTTTACTTTAAGATATATACACCCCTTGTACACCCGCACGATACAAGGCGTTGCACAACCGACCTACAAACATACAATCTACAAAGCATAAAATCTATCTTTTCGATGGATTTTACGCTTGTTTTGCAAGAAAATCACCTACTCGCAGATAGAAATGAACACCAATAAAAACTCCTAAGGGGCAGTTACTGGTTCGATTCCTGTTGCGGGTGCCAAACAAGGCAGAGCCATTCACGGCTCCGCCTTGTTTATTATCCGCACGGAAAGAACCTGCTCCGCAAGCGCAGCGCCGCGGAATACGGGTTCGCCACACAGACTCGCCGTTTCGCCAAGCGAAACCTTGTAGGGCGAGGATGATTCCTGTTGCGGGTGCCACAAGCGGTCTGCGATAACTTTTGTAGACCGCTTTTTCAAAAATCAATCTATCGCAAGGTGGGTATCCCACTTCGCGAAGCTCGCGGAGAGGGCGGAAATTAACGTATGACGGCAATTTGACCCCACTCCTTATCCTGTTCCCTAAAATCGTGATAGTCTTTAAGAAAGGAGCCAATTTTATGGAAATTTATACATTTGACAGTCCATTTAACACTGTTTTGAACGTGATATATGCAATTGGTGCAATCGCCTTGGCAGTTCTTTCGTTTTTAATTATTAGATTTTGGATTGCACAAGTTATCGCATATCGAAAGGATAAAACAAAGTTTCCTAAAACACTGATGGTATTCTTTGCTGTTTTAATATTGGTACCTTTGATTGGTTCTATCGGATTAGGAAATCTTTTTATTAAAAGTGTTATATACGATACGAATATGAAAAACGGAGATGCGGAGTACTTTATTGGTGATCCTGTGGTCGTTTCCTACGAAGAGCATTATTATCGTGACAGCTTTATGGGGTATAAGGTTGAACTTCGGATGGACGGTCAGACCATTTCCCCATCTAATTCGTTTTCACAAGAAATACTTACTCGCCTTCAAAGTGATGAAGAACTTGTCATACAGTACGGAGAGATAAAAAATGACGGACTCTATGTATGGCGTATAAAAACTGTTCAAGAGTGATTTTTTAGTTTTACTTTAAGATATATACACCCCTTGTACACCCGAACGATGTTTAGCGCTACAAGAGATACCAACAAACACACAACCTACCAAGCGTAAAATCTGCATTTTCGGTGGATTTTACGCTTGTTTTGCACAAAAATCAACACAATCTGCACGCATAGTATGATAGAAAAAGGTTCGCTGCTTTATTCCGTCATTCTACATATTGCTCCGACTTAGTTACAATTTCTTTTCCGTTATCATCATTACAGTTAGTTATAAGAATCCCCTGCTCCGTTGGAATTAAAAGAACCTTATCTTTAAGTTTTATCGAATAGTAATCACGCAGATTTTTAGGTATAACCAGTCTGCCCAAGTTATCAATTGTTTTTCTCATTCCAAATCTCATAAACATTTATCTCCTCTAATTTTATATCCTGCTGCAAGATTTTTATATCTTACAGATAGTATAATATATTTTACAGATAATGTCAATACTTTTGTTTTTCTGTTACAATATAATAAACTGAAAGAGGTATTGATTATGGATGCAAAATACGAATCTGAATATAGACAATTAGGCTTAAAAATCTCATATTACAGAAAGCTACGAGGTTTAACACAAGAGCAGCTTGCAGAAAAAATCGAAAAAAGTTCTGCTTTTATAGGTCACGTAGAAGCGCCAAACGTTGATAAAGCAATATCATTTGACACACTTTTTGATATTGCGGATGCACTCGAAATTCCTGCGTATAAATTTCTTATGTTTGAAGATTAAGTCTTTTCAATATAAACCAAAGACAAAATAAAGACAAAGAGATAACAAATCGGTACATTATACTGAGCCGAAATGTTATCTCTTTTTATGTAGGGCGTTATTCACTGTGCAAATGTAATATAAGCTCGTTTTACTCGGTTACGATATGCCTCGCTATACGCAATACGATATGATAAAATATTCTCTTTTGCGTATCAAATATCGAATTTGGAATACCTATCAAAGCGCCTCGAGGAAATCTCCGAGCACCTTTGCGAGAATGGCGTGGCCGTCGTCATTGAAGTGCAAGCCGTCGGTGGTGTACTTCGCCTTATCTTCTTCGTTGTTGGGGTTGATCGGGAGCTTCTCGAAGAGGTCGAGCACGGGAATTCCAAACTCCGCGCCGCGAGCCTTGATAACGTCAACGTAAGCTTGGAGCGGCTTTGCATCGGGCTTCTTTACCACTCTCGGCGAGGGATACTTATCGCTGTGTCCGCAGAAGTGCATATGCGCGGGAGTCATAAATACTATCTGTTTTCCTTTGAAAAGCTCGCTGAGAAGCTTCATAAGAAAGTATACCGCTCCGCAGAAGGTTGCGGGAGTCTTATCTTCCATATTTCCGAAATATGCGTCACCGTGAATATAGTCATTTACTCCGCCGTAAACTACAACAACGTCGGCAGCTTTGTACATATTATATGCTCTGCCGCAGAAGCAGAGGTCGTATCTCGGATTTTCGCTCGGCACCATCTGATGCGCAATTCTGCTGCCGCCTATTCCGTAGTTATAGTGAGCAGCGAGCTCGAAGCGCTCGTGGATACGGCTATCGTAACGGCAAGCCTTGATATCCTTAACACCTGCGCCCTCGGTGATGCTATCACCTAAAAAGTCAATTATTTTTCCTTTGAGTTCCATATTGTTTCTCCTTACATACGTCTTACGTTTAACTTTTATACACCGATATTTTCATCGGTATATTTTTCGGGAACGAATTCTTTTTTTGCTACATCGGGCAGCTCGATACCAAGCTCGCCGCAGATGACCGATATAACCTTGTTTCCAAGGCATGCTCTGCCCTCGGGCGTATTGAAATGAGTCATATCCGAACAGCATACGTCGGGAATATCGCGCGTTATTTCATAGAGGTCGTTTATAACGGTTCCCGTGCCCGAAAGCGCATTGATTGCCACAGCATTGTAACGCTCTATATCCGAATTGAGTCTTCTGAAATTCGGGTTGGGATATCCCTCCTCGCGTACAGCGGTAGAGGTGGCGAAAACAACCTTTGCGCCGGGGAATACCCTATGTATTCTTCTCGTAATGCGCGCGATTGCCTCAGCGTAATATTCTATCGAGGTGAGCGGACCTTCCTGATCCATATCAACAACATCCCAAAGACCCGCGTTCCAGTGAACAAGATCTATGTCCGCCGGCCATTCTCCGTTTTTCTTCCAATCATATAGATATCGAAGAACGTATTCGGCAAACCTGCAGTTTTCCGTTGGGTAATACACCTCGCAGGAGCCCTCAAGCGCATCCTTTACGTATTTATCGTAACCCATTCTTATTGAGTCACCGATAAGAACAACCTTTTTCATAATTCTTCACTTTCCGATCAATCAAGATAGTCTTCTCTGTATGCAAAGCCGAATACTGCCGCGAGGTCGCGAAGCTCGTTATCCTTGATCTCGTTCTTTCTCTCGCAGCCTGCGGTGAGCATATAAAGCTCGGCTGCCTTCTCAACGGTTTCAACAAGTCCGAACGCCTCGTCAAGGTCACGACCCGTGCCGTAGATGCCGTGAGTCGTCCAGATGCAGATCCTGCAATTCTCAAGCTTCTTTGCGGTAGCAACTCCGATATCGTTCGTTCCGCATACCATCCATGGAAGAACGCCTACTCCCTCGGGGAATACTACGATAGACTCGGTCTGCATCTTCCAGAGCGCTCTTGTGAACTCTCTCTCGTCGGGACCGAGGATGAGGGACATTGCGATAGTGTTGGTCGCGTGAGTATGCATAACCACT
>JAFQPR010000075.1 GCA_017411605.1 Clostridia bacterium
AATTTTTTATAAAAATTTGGACTAACCCATTGCAATGAATGTAGAGCATAATTAAATTTTTTGAAATTTAATTATGCAAAAGCCGATAAAATCGGCTTGTCGAAACGAAAATAGTCGTTTCGACATTCTATAATCATTATATAAAGTATAAATCATCAATTCTTTCTTTGCAATACAGTTCTTGATGTTGAGAAATTCTCATTTTTTCTCATTATAATCAAGTAATAATAAAACGGCAAATGCCTTGTGTTTTTTCGCACGGAGCATCTGCCGTTTTCGGTTCATTTAAGTCAAAGCTTTTATCAAAGCTTCGATTTTATATATTCAATATAGGAGAGCCAATCTTTTCTCGCAAGATAATGAACGCCCTCTCTTTTATGGTAGTAGGCGTCACCTTCGGCAAGCCTTACGGGGCAGCCCGGTATACCGTCGGTATGAATAAGTCCCGTGCTGCCGTATAGCTTATATACCTCATCCGTCAGAGCGAGCGCGAGATACTCGCTGTCGGGATCTGCCCAAGTGTCCTGCTCCGCCGTTCCGACGAGAATATGCCTCGGCGCAATAAGCGCGAGCAGATAATGCTGATCGAAGGGGAGCTCATCTTCCCTGCCTGCGTATTTTAAATAATTCGGGCAGAACCAGAACGGGAAATTTTTAGTTATATCCGCGATCCTCTCTCCGTCCTTCCCTCTCGTGATAGCATCGCCCGAGCAACCCGAATTGTTTGCGCAAGCAAACTTAACGCGCTCGTCGTACGCCGCGGTAAGAAGAGTAGTTTTACCGAGTCTTGAATGACCGATTACCGCAATGGCATCCGGATTATATATATCGAGAGTTTCAATATAGTCGATAACTCTCATTATCGACCACGCCCAGATAGCAATTTTACCCGGAGCGTGAGGGTGGCTTCTGTCCTTACAGAGCAGCTTTGCGCAGCCGTTCTCAAAATCGCCGTTATCACTGCTTACGTCCTCATAATAAATAGTGAAAACTGCGCATCCGTTATCCGTTATCTCCTCCGTAGGCTGATACTTATGAGGTATCTCGTCACCGAAGTTTATATTGATGAAGATCGGCATTTTTTCACCGCAAACCGCAGGTATCGCAGAGCTGAAAACAAAGCTCGCAGACTCATCGCCAAAGTAGGCGGTGAGCTTATGCTTTGAAAGCTTTGCGGCACCTCCCGCAAAGCGCTCCTCGTGATAATCAATAGGGAGATCCTCGACATCGATCCTATCGGGCTTTGGCGGTATATATCCGTACTCCTCTTCTGCGAGGAGCTTTTTTATTGCGGGCTTTACCGACTCAAACTCTTCCTTCGTTGTAATTCGTTTTCCGAAGGGCGAGAGTACGTCGGGAACGTTTCTTTCCTCAAGTGCTTCTGAAATTTTCATATTTGCCTCTTGTTTTGTAATGTTTTATTATAAAGAGAAAAAAGGTTGATTTTACCTCAACAGAAGTATAGCATCAAATTGCAAAAAAGTCAACAATTATGCGTAGTGCCCTTAAGGACACTACGCAACGAAATAAATCCCTTGCGGGATTTGTGAAATGCACTTCGTGCGTGAAATTCGCTTTCAGCGAGTGAAATGCCTGCGGGCGTGAGGGGATTTATTTCATTTCACATCGAGCAGAGCGAGATATTTCACAATGTTCGACAGAACATTATTTCACATTTTGCGGAGCAAAATATTTCACTATATGCATTTGTGTCTACAAATGCAGTGCTTGCAAAGAAAAGGTCGGTAGGTACTGTTTCCTTAAATTGAAAACTGTCCTTTAGAGCGACACTCTTACGCTTTCGCTTTTTTTATTATAAATGCAATTTATTTATTGACAAACCATATCTTATGTGATAGACTATGTTTGGTTTTTAATCATTTTCAATTTGATATAAACATAATTATTTGAAGGAGATTTAAAAAATGAAAAAGTATCCGATAGGTATAATGATAAGCTGCAATAAAGACACGGATCTTGAACATGAGATCGAGAAGGCGCAGGAGCTTGGACTTGATTCCTGCCAGATATGCATCTGGGACGTTAACTGCTTTGTTAGCAATGAATACGCGGAATACGTCGGCGGCGTGCTTAAGAAAACAGGCTTCCCCGTTACGGGACTCTGGGCAGGCTGGAGCGGACCTTGCGAGTGGAACTTCACTGCGGGACCTGCCACTATAGGTCTTGTTCCCGAGGCTTACCGCGCCCATAGAATCTGCGAGCTTATGACCGCGTCAGACTTTGCTAAAAAGGTCGGTATTCCCGCAGTTATAACCCACGCCGGATTTATTCCCGAGAACCCCGATCATCCCGACTTCAACGGCACGGTTGCCGCACTCAGATACCTTGCAAAATATATGCAGAAGAACGGTCAGCTCTTCCTCTTTGAAACGGGTCAGGAGACCCCCGTTACAATGCTGAGAACTATTCAGGCTATCGGCTGCGATAACGTAGGTATCAACTTTGATACGGCTAATCTGATCCTTTACGGAAAGGCTAACTCGGTTGACGCGATAGAAACCTTCGGTCAGTACGTAAGAGATACCCATATCAAGGACGGCTTCTACCCGACGGACGGAATGAAGCTTGGCAAACAAGCCGCCGTTGGAGAGGGACGCGCGAACGTTGCCGAGGTTATCAAAAGACTTGACGCATTCGGCTACACCGGTTCCTTTACCATCGAGCGCGAGATAACGGGCGAGCAGCAGATCAAGGATATTATCAAGGCAAGAGATCTTATACTTAAGATTTACGAGGAAAACTAAATCAAAAAACAAGGGTAGAGGTATCAATTTCGATACTTCTACCCATTTTGTTTGCGGTTGCGCCAAAATACGAAAGCCGCGGCAAGCGTAGTTTGAGCGAAAATCGTCGTTCTTCACACCGAGAAACGTATATACATACGTTGAGGGGTGAAAACGGCGATAGAATAAAAAACTTTGATGAAAAGGAAGAAAACCTTTGGTTTTCAACCTTAAATTCATTTAAATATGTACTTATTACAAAAGGGCACTGTGCTAGCTTCACAATGCCCTTTGTTTTTTATTCGGTTACGCCAAAATACGAAAGCCGCGATTATGCATCCCAGTTGTGATAAACTGCATTTACGTCGTCATCCTCGTTGAACTTATCGAGCATCTTTTCCATATTCTCGATATCGTCCTCGTTGGTAAGCTCAACGTAAGTCGAGGGAACCTTTGCCACGTCTGCTGTGTCAATCTTATAGCCAAGTCCAATGATTGCGTCGCGGACGGAATCAAGATCGTCGGGCTCGGTATAGATGGTGAACTCGCCTTCCTCGCACTTGATATCCTCAGCTCCGCACTCGAGAGAATCTTCCATAATCTTATCCTCATCGATCTCACCGTCCTCGTCGATAATGGTGATAACGCCCTTGGACTCGAAGAGGAAGGAAACGCTTCCGCTCTGTCCCATATTTCCGCCATACTTGTTGAACGCGGCGCGAACGTTACCTGCGGTACGGTTTCTGTTATCTGTCGAGGTTTCAACTATGATAGCTACGCCCGAAGGACCGTAGCCCTCGTATACGATCTCCTCGTAGTTGATATCACTGTTGTCCGTAAACTTTTTGATAGTACGCTGAATGTTATCATTAGGAACGTTGTTTGCTTTTGCCTTTGCGATAAGGTCGCGAAGCTTATTGTTGTTATTCGGATCGGGTCCGCCCGCCTTGATAGCAACTGCCATTTCCTTACCTATCTTGGTAAAGATCTTCGCCTTTGCAGCATCGGATTTTTCCTTTTTGTGCTTAATGTTGTTCCATTTTGAATGTCCTGACATTTTTCGTTCTCCTGAATATATTTCTCTAATTTTGTAAACAATAGTTATAAATATGCGCCTTAATACGCCGATCTTGCGCAAGGAATTAGGGGGATTTAGAGCGATTTTGAAGTCGTTTCCGATTGCGCCTAAATACGCCGATCACTTAAATCTTCTCGGGGGTCTGCAGGCAGATAAGTCCGAGTGCGGTCTTAAGCACCTGACGTGTAGCAGCTGTAAGCGCAAGACGGCTCGATCTGAGTTTTTCATCCTCGCAAGCCGCTATCTTGCAGTCGTGGTAGAAGCGGTTGAATGCCGCCGCAAGGTCGAGGATATATCTAGTTACCGTGCTGGGCTCGTAATCGGCAAGCGCGCTCTTGATTCTTTCGGGAAATACCGAAAGAGTTTTCGCAAGCTCAAACTCAACCTCGGTAAGAGGAGCATCGGTCATCTCACCCTCGCATCCTGCCTTCTCAAGTATCGAGCAGGTTCTCGCATAGGTATACTGAACGTAGGGACCCGTATTTCCGTCAAAGGAAAGAGCCTCCTCCATAACGAAGTTTATATCACGTATTCTGTTATTCGAAAGATAGTAGAATATAACCGCTCCGACGCCAACCTTCTCTGCAATCTCTGTACATTCGCGCTCGTCGGGATGCTTCTCCTTAGTTATCTCGTAAACGCGCTTGATAGCCTCGTCAAAGAGGTCGCGCAGAAGGATAACGTTACCCGTTCTCGTTGCGAGCTTCGCGCCGTTTATGCTTACCGTTCCATAAGGAACGTGAACGAGCTTATCATACCAATCGTAGCCCATAAGCTCAACTACCTTGAACCACTGCGCAAAGTGAAGCGACTGAGCCGCGCTCGTTACGTAGATAGCCTTATCGAAGTTATACTCACCGTGGCGGTATACTGCCGCTGCAATGTCACGCGTGGGATAAAGGGTCGTTCCGTCACGCTTTAAGATAAGACAAACGGGCATATTCCATTTATCGAGATTTACAATAGACGCGCCGTCGTCAATTTCGAGAAGTCCCATATTGCGAAGCTTTTCTACCTGGGCGGGCATCTTATCGGTATAGAAGGACTCGCCAAGATAACTGTCAAAGCTGATGCCGAGAAGCTTATACGTTTTCTCATACTCCTCAAGGCTTACCGAAACGAAATTGCGCCAGAGGGCAAGATTTTCCTCATCGCCGTCCTCAAGCTTTCTGAATTCGGCTCTCGACTCGTCTGCAAGCGCGGACTTCGCCTTACCTGCGCGCTCCGCCTCGGGAATGCCCTGAAGGCTCTCCTCTTCCTCTGCTTTAATAGCGTTATTGATCTTTACGTAGAGCTTAACGAGCTCGTCAACACCGCCCGCCTCAATGGTTGCCTTATCGCCCCACTTCTTATAAGCTACGATGAGCTTACCGAACTGAGTTCCCCAGTCGCCAAGGTAGTTGATACCAACGCACTTGTAGCCGGCAAACTCGTGAAGGAGCTTCAAGGAGTGACCGATAACGGTAGTTCCGAGGTGACCTATATGGAAGGGCTTTGCTACGTTAGGCGAGGAATAGTCGAGAACAACGCACTTCCCCTCTCCGCACATAGGTGAGCCGTATTTATCGCCTGCAGCCCTGATATCCGATACAACTCTCGATGCAAACGCCGTGGGGCTGATACGGAAATTGAGGTAACCGCCCATAGCGTTTATCTCGGAGAACTCCTCGCAGGAAAGTGATTCGGCAAGCGCCGAAGCTATCATGGGTGGAGCTTTTCTTAAGCTTTTTGAGAGTCTGAAGCAAGGAAGCGCGATATCTCCCATACTTCTGTCGGGCGGATACTCGAGCATCTCAAATATTTCATCTGCCGAAAGAAGTCCCTCGCCAAATGCGCCCTTTACCGCTTCTTCAAGCAGAAGCGCAGTTTTTTTCTTTAACGTTAACATATTATCTCCTATTTATCAATTATCAGAGTGAATTTTTCATTTTAACGAACTTGCCCGAAGGAACCTCACCCGAAACGAGGTTAGCCTTGATAAACGGCTTCATCTCAAAGGATGCGGTAAGCGCCGCCTCAAGTCCGTCCTTAAGGTAGAACTCTCCGTCGCACTCGATAAGAGTAGGAAGCTCGGTGAGCTCTCCCGCCATAGCAGCCGCCATTTTATTTTCATCGGGCTCATCATCGGGGAAATTAATTCTCTCGGTGGATATATAAGCCGCGCGGTAGCTCTTATCGGTCTGCCACTTCTCAAAGCCGTCGATTATGCACTCGGCAACCTCAAGCGGTGTCGCAACCGTCGTATCAACTACGAGATCGTAGTTAGTCAAATCCTTGATATTTACGCCGTACTGCTCAAAATAGCGCTTCTTTTCGCTCTCGCGTCTCGCCTTTGTTTCAGCTATCGTTTCTTCAAGAGTTGCGGCGTGCTCGCCCTTTCTGTTCGCATTCATTATGCGAAGGGCGCTCGTTTCAACGTCAACGGAAAGATATACCTTAAAGGTTCCGCGGGTGAAGTGCCAAGCCATTCTCGAGTCAATGATAAGCAGCTTGTCCTCATCCGAAAGCTTTGCAATTCCGTCGTCTATCTCGTGGTCAAGCTCGGGATGAGTTTCCATATATTTGTTAAGCTCAACGACCGTCATACCGCGCCTCTCGGCAACCGATCTGACTATTGCGCCCGTCGAATAATACTCTGCTCCGAGTCTTTCTATAAGTATCTCGGATACCGTACTTTTTCCGCTTCCGAGATCGCCTGCAAGCGATATCTTATCCTTCATTCCGCATTCCTCCGTTTCGTAAGATATGGATCGTATATTTCACGCTGAAATATTTTTAACTTTAATATTATATACTATTTAATAAAAAAAGTCAATATTTCTTGACAAAAAGTTTTCCGTGCGGTATAATAATTAAAATAGTGCAGATATAAGGAGAACATTCCGTAATGGACAGAGTAAGAATAAGAAAAATGCTTTATATCGCACTTTTTGCGGCTTTAATGGCGGTTTCTGCCTGGATAGCCGTGCCGACCCCTATTCCCTTCACCCTGCAGACCTTTACCTTATTTCTTGCGCTTATGCTGCTGGGCGGAGCTTCGGGGACGACAATGAGCGTAATATATATTGCCTTAGGTCTTGTCGGGCTACCTGTTTTTGCGGGATTCGGATCGGGGGCGGGATACCTTCTCGGCGCAAGCGGCGGATTTATTTTTTCCTTTCCCATAGCGGCAACGCTCTACCTTCTTCTTGAATTCGCATTTGGAAAAGGCAAAAAAAGAAAGCTGATTTATGCCGCGATATCTTTAGTAGCAATATACGTTATAGGCTCACTTTGGTTCAGCCTTGCATATTCGGACGGCAAAGGACTGCTCGCTACGCTTGCGGTATGCGTTTTGCCCTACTTCATCCCCGATGCGGTAAAGCTCCTTATGGCTTATTACGTTTCGGAAAGATTAAATGATTTTTTAAATAGAGGAAAATAAAATGGATAAGAAAAAAATCGACAGAATAAACGAGCTTGGAAGAATAGCGAAGACACGCGAGCTGACTCCCGAGGAAACGGAAGAAAGACAGAAGCTTCGCGAGGAATATATCAGATTTTTCAGAGCGGGAATACGCGGAGAGCTTAAAGGAGATAACAACAATGGCTAAAAACTGCTGCATATGCAAAGCACCTATAGAAAAAGAGGATGCGCCCGTTCTGGCTATCGGCGCATACGGAACTCCCAAGTGCATCTGCGAGGATTGCGAAAATAAGATCGACAGAGCTACTACCTCGCGAAATGCAGACGAAATTGAAAATGCGATACGCGAGCTTGGAGAAACTCTTACAAAGGGTAACACGTTTGACGATCAGATCATCGAAAACGTCAACGGTATAATCAAGGGCTCGGCAGAGAGACTTGAAAAAATCAAGAACGGCACGTACGATTTTGCCGAGGATGAGGTCGAGGAGCCCGAGTTTGAGCTTGAAGAGGATATGCTCGAGAGCGAGGAAGACAAGGCTCTCGACGAAAAGGATGCTAAGGTCAACAAAATAGTTGATAAGGTGACAAGCTGGATCTGCGGAATAGCTTTTGCCGCCGCGCTTATTTTCTTCCTAATTAAATTTGTATTCTAAAATGAATTTTGCAATCGTAGGAACGAATTTCATAAGTGATAACTTCTGTATAGCAGCTAGCCGTGTAAGTAACGCCAACGTCGTTGCGGTATATTCAAGAGCTCAGGAGACCGGAGAAGCCTTCGCAAAAAAACACAATATTGAAAAGGTTTATACCGATTACTCCGCTATGTTGAAGGACAGAGATATCGATGCGGTATATATCGCTTCGCCTACTATGTGCCACGCGGAGCAGGCATCACTCGCACTTGATGCTGGTCTTCACGTTTTATGCGAGAAGATGATAGCGGCAACCTACGCCGAATTTCTTTCAATGAAGGCAGCGGTGGCGCGCTCGGGCAAGGTGCTTATCGAGGCAATGAGGCCCGATTTTGACGAAATACTCGGGTGCGTGTCAAATAATATTATTAAAATAGGAAATATACGTCACGCAAGGCTTGAATACTGCCAATACTCATCACGGTATGACAGATTCAAGGCGGGTGAGGTTATGAATGCCTTTGACCCGAGAATGAAAAACTCCGCGCTTGCGGATATAGGGATATATCCGTTGCACTATGCCATCTCGCTTTTCGGCTTGCCTAAGAAAATCCGCTCCGTCGGCGATTTTCTGCGCAACGGTTTTCTCGGCAGCGGCTCATCCGTGTTAAGTTATGATGGTTTTGACGTCGAGGTGATTTACTCTAAAACGTATGAGGGTAAAAACGTTTCTACTATCGAAGGTGAGCGCGGTGAGATATCATTTGACAAGATAAACGAGCCAACCTATTACACGCTTAAGCTTGAGGGTAACGGAGCTGAAGCTTATCACGCCCCTGAGAGTAAAAGCAATATGGCAGATGAGATTTGCGAGTTCATAAAAATATGCGAGAGCGGTGACTCCCGCGCGGATGAGCTCCTTGACGTAACCGAGAAAACAATGCTCGCGGTTGATATGATATACCGAGAACTTGGTATCAGATTTTAATTTTTAAGAACGCAAAACAGACAACAAACAATCGAAATGTAAATAATAATGTACAAAAAAACAGCGGTTACCGATGCTTTAACGCAAAGGCTGCCGCTGTTTTCTCTTTTTGTTTTATCGGTTCTAATAATAAAGGTTACTAAAACTATTCGGTGGCGGATGAATTGACCGCACCTATCGTAGATACGGCTTCTTCGCCGCTATCTTCTGCGTCAAGCGCGCGAGATTCCAGCTCTGCGCTTATCTTTTCATACATTTTCTCGTCGATCTTGAACTTCTTATTATAAATAATGAAGCCGGCAACGATACAGATAAGGGGTACTATCATCATCGCAATTTTCATTATCCATATAGCAGATGCGGGAGTTGAATTAATAAGCGCCTCTATCTCTGCTTTATCGGTTGTATTTGCAACCTTATTAGAGATATCGTTAATTCCCGAGATGATAAGCGTGAAGCCGAGAACTCCGCTCGCTATCGCGCTGCCTATCTGATTTACGAAGGGCTGAACGGCAAAAGATACCGACTCATTTCTCTTCCCGAGCTTCCACTCTCCGTAATCGACCGCATCGGTAAGGAAAAGAAGGTTGAGAACTTGAATAAACGCCTGCGCGAAGAAGAGAATGAGTCCTGCAATCACTATCAAAACAATATTCTCAAACGAGAGGAAGAATATCACGTAGGCGATTACTACCGCTACCATTGACGCGAAGTAGAGCTGCTTTCTCGTGAATTTTTTGGTGAACTGCGGGAAAACAGCAAGAGCGGTAAGCTGTGCTATGGCAAGTACTGCCGCGAATACCATATACATTCCCTCGTCCTTATATGCGTATTTAAAGTAATGAACGCCAAACGAGGTGGTTATCGAATAGCCTATCATAAAGAGCGCCATCGAGAGCCCCGCATACATAAGCTGATCGTTTTTAAAGAGAACGCCAAACATCTCGCGGAGCGTTGTGCGCTTCTGCTTACCGAGAGCGCTTCTGTCCTCTCTTACTCCAAAGAGCGTTATGCTCTGGAATATCCAGAAGAGCAGAACGAGTATTATCGCGAAAACGAAATATGCGTCTCTCGCGTTAAGTCCGAGAGGCGCGAAGAGGTCGGGCACCATAGTATAAATAAGCACTACGGCAAACATACCGACACTCGCGCAGATTCGCGACACCGAGCCTATTCCCTCTCGCTCCTTCTGATTGCGTGAGAGCGCGGGGAGAAGCGACCAATAGGAAATATCGTTCGCGGTGTATGCCGTGCTCCAGAGGAAATACGTAAAGGCAAACAGAATAACGTAGCCCATTCCCGACATATTAAAATTATGGAATAATAGCACGGTCAAAACGCCCGCAACGATCATACCTCCGAATATCCACGGCTTGAATTTTCCCCATTTTGTGTTCGTATTGTCAACAAAAGTTCCCACAAACGGGTCATTTACCGAGTCTATAACGCGGAAGATAAACAAGAGCGTCGTTATTATACCAAGATAAAAATTAGTGAGTCCAACCACCTCTGTAAGATATACCATAAGGTACATACTGACAAGACTGTAGAGCGCATCTCTGCCGACGGTTCCAAGACCGAAGCAGTACTTATTACGTTTATAATTATTTTTCACGGCTATCTCCAATCAATAGAAATTCATATGGACGAAGCTTTCCCACAGCGCTTCTCTTTTCGTAGTTTGAGAGAATAATATCACCGCTGGTATCTATTGGTGACTTGACCTCTTTTTTCGAGAAGCTGCAGACCGCAATAAGCTTTTTTCCGTTAAGCTCGCGCGAGAAGGCGTAAACGTTTTTGCCTGCGTATACCTCGGTGAAGCTTCCGTCACGAAGGATATCCGAGCTCTTCTTTAATTTCGTCAGGCGTCGGAAGAAGGAAAGAATTCCGTCCTCGGTGCTTTCCTCTTTTTCGACGTTTACCGTTTTATAGTTCGGGTTTATCTTGAGCCACGGAGCACCCTTCGTGAAGCCTGCGCCGTCTTCGGCGCTCCACTGCATCGGAGTTCTGGCGTTATCACGAGAGGTCCTCTTTATCAGGTGCCATCTGAATGGGTTTATTATGCCGAGCGTTCTTGCCATTTTATCGACGTTATGACTCTCGATATCCATAATCTCGTCAAGCGACTCAAACGCGCCGTTCGTCATTCCTATCTCCTGCCCCTGATAAATATAGGTAGTTCCGCGTAGTGCAAACAGAAGTCCGAGAAGCATCTTCGCGCCTGCCTCGCGATGCTCGCCGCTATCAACAAATCTGCCAACCGAGCGAGGCTGATCGTGATTTTCGAGGTAGCAGGTATTCCAATCAAGCCCCGTCTGCCACTTGGTAAGTATTTTCATAAGCTTTTTGGGCTTAAATCTTGTTTTGAACCATTTGACGCCTATCTGATCGCATTCCATATGCTCGAATGCGAATACCATATCCAGCTCGCCCCTCTCTATATCCGTAAGGTCCTTCGCCTTTTGGATATCGACCATAACCGTTTCTCCCACCGTGAACGCCTCGTACTTATCCATAACGTCACGGCGGAGCGATTGCAGAATCTTATGGCAGCCTTCGGTTGAAAGGTAATGCTCCTTGCCCGTTAAGGCAAGATGCTTTTCTCCGTCCGCAAAGCTCTCCTTGAAGATGACGTTTATAACGTCGCAGCGGAAGCCCGCAACACCGCGCTCGAGCCAAAAGCGCATAATATCCGCTATTTCGTCATAGACCTCGGGGTTATACCAATTAAGGTCGGGCTGCTTCTTCGAGAAAAGGTGGAGATAATACTCCTCGTTCGCGGGATCTCCGAAGGGCTCCCATGGGCATTCGGCAAAGAAGTTGCCCCAATTATTCGGAAGCTTGCCGTTTTTACCTTTTTTTATTATATAGTAGTTTTTGTACTTCTCTTCTCCCGCTTTGGCGCGGCGGAACCACTCGTGCTCGTCTGACGTGTGATTTATAACGAGGTCCATTATTATCTTAATTTCGCGGCGCTTCGCCTCGGCGAGGAGCTCGTCAAAATCTGCCATAGTTCCAAACTCGGGCTGAATATCCTTATAGTCGGATATATCGTAACCGTTATCGTCGTTCGGACTCTTATATACAGGCGAGAGCCAGATGACGTCAACACCGAGCGAGCTTATGTAATCGAGCTTCGAAATGATGCCTCTGATATCACCTACTCCGTCACCGTCCGAGTCGCAGAACGAGCGAGGATATATCTGGTAGACTATACTGTCCTTATATTTACTTAGCATATGCGCCTCCGCTGTTGTTTTTATTAATTATAACACATTCGGTTTCAAATGTAAAGCGCAGTTTATTTTGCAGGAATATTTTTCTTATTTATGTTGACTTATCGAGCGGCAGATGCTATAATGACCTTAACTAACGCGCACGAGGGTTGCGCAAAAAAAGGAGATAAATATGCTAAAGCAGGCTAAATGGATAACCTCCCCCCGCGACGTCGGTACCGCAAGCTGCGATTTCAAAACCAACGTTGCTCTGACGGCAGAGATCAAGAAGGCTACGCTTACTGTTACCGCTGTCGGTAACTACGCCGCGTACATAAACGGAAAGCGCGTCGGTGACGCAGTTCTCACCCCCGGCTTTATAAGCTACAAAAACAGAGTTATTTATCAGACCTATGACGTAACGGATATGCTCTCGGCCGAAAACGAGCTTACTATCGGCGTAGGTCAGGGTTGGGCTGTCGGCTGCATAGGCTACGGAAGGACCAATCATTTCTTCTCCGATAAGACCTATCTTATCGCAAGCCTTGATATCGAATATAAAAACGGAAAGAAAAAGACCGTTGTTACAGATAAAAAATGGAAGGTATATACCGCAGAGGTGACATTCTCCGAGATATACCACGGAGAAACCGTCGATAAGACGGCGCCTATCGAGCTTATCGGTAACGCAAAGGAAGAGGAATACAAGACGAAGCTCGTAAAGCAGGACGGCGAGTGGATACGCGAGGGAGAAAGACTCCGCCCCGTAGAGCTTATCAAGACTCCAAACGGAGAGACCGTTATCGACTTCGGTCAGAATATGACGGGCTACGTCGAGGTGAAGATAAAAGGCAAACGCGGTGACAGAATAGTTATCAACCACGCAGAGGTGCTTGACCGCGACGGAAACTTCTATACTGCAAACCTTCGTTCCGCAAGAAACGAGATGACCTACGTACTCTCGGGCGGCGACGACGTATTCAAGCCGATATACTCCTTCCAGGGCTTCCGTTATATCAGACTTAACGAGTATCCTTTGGAAAACGTTGACCTTACGGCATTTACCGCGATTGCGGTTTACTCCGATATGAAGCGCACGGGCGACTTCAAGTGCGGAAACGAGAAGATAAATCAGCTTTATCACAATATTATCTGGGGACAGCGCTCGAACTTTCTCGACGTTCCCACAGACTGTCCTCAGCGCGACGAGCGTCTTGGCTGGACGGGCGACGCGCAGGTTTTCTGCCGCACAGCTTCTATCAACTACGACACTAAGAGATTCTATACGAAATGGCTTTCGGACGTTGCGCTTGAGCAGACTGCTGACGGCGCGGTTTACGGCATAGTTCCGCACTGCCTGGGAAATGGCGGAAAAACGCGTATTTCCGCGGCTTGGGGCGACGTTGCCTGCATTATGCCCTGGGAGCTTTACACCGCTTACGGCGACAAGGCACTCCTTAAAAAGCACTTCCCGATGATGAAAAAGTGGGTGAACTACCTTCACGGAGCAGGCCCCGAGGAATATCTCTGGCTCGGCGGCTTCCATTACGGTGACTGGCTTGCTATGGATGCGGGAGAGGACTCCTACGTAGGAGCTACCTCGAACGATCTTATCGCGTCGGCGTTCTTTGCTTATTCGACAAGTCTTGTTATCAAGGCAGGCGAGGCTCTCGGAGAGGACGTTTCCGAATATCGCGAGCTATATAAAAACGTCAGAAAAGCTTTCCGTGATTACTTTATGGAAAACGGACTTCCAAAGGCGGAATTCCCTCTCACGGAAGTAACTCCAAACAAGCACGGAGTCGTAGACAGCGTAAGACGCGGAATTACGCAGACCGCTATCGTGCTTATCCTTCACTTTGGTCTTTACGAGGCGGGTGAAGAGGCAGGTCTTATCGCAAAGCTCAAGGAGCTTATTCACGACTTTGACGGCAGAATGACTACAGGATTTGTCGGAACACCCTATATTCTTCACGTGCTTTCAAGCTTTGGTGAAACCGAGCTTGCTTACTCACTCCTTATGCAGGAGAAAAATCCGTCCTGGCTATACTCCGTAACTCACGGCGCTACGACTATGTGGGAGCATTGGAACAGCTTAAAGGAGGACGGCAGCTTCTGGAGCACCGCTATGAACTCCTTCAACCACTACGCGTACGGCGCGGTCTACGATTGGATATTCGGCGTTTCTCTCGGTATTAAGCCCACCGAGCCCGGCTACAAGACGGTAAGCATTGCGCCCCATCCGAGCAAGGAGCTCGGCTTTGCCGAGGCTTCTATCGAAACGAAGTACGGCAAAATAAGAAGCTATTGGTACTACAAGGGCGATACGGTTTACTACGAATTTGACGTTCCTACGGGCGTCAATGCCACAGTTACTCTCCCCTCGGGATACACCGAAACGATAAGCGGCGGTACGTTCCACTTCGCGGAATAATTAAAAAAAGGTTCGCCTATATGCGTGTTATCCTTAACGGAGAACACGCAATGAATTGCAACCTTACGGTTTCGCGAATTGAAAGCTGTGCTTTCGTGAATTGCCTGCGGCATGAATTGTGCCTTACGGCACATTGGTTGCAATTCAATTCATGGAGCGAAGCGAGAAATCATGGCGGAGCCAATTCATGATGCGTAAGCATCAATTCTTTTGTAAAAACGAAAAGAGCAAGAATAGAAGGAAATCGTAAAGCTCCCACGGGCATATCCTGCTTTGTGGGAGCTTTTTTCTGTGATTTTTTAATTTTTAGTGTTTTCTTTATTTATTTTTCGTATAGGGGCTGATGCTCTGAATTCCGCTTTTCATTATAATTTTTCTCGTAAACGGGTTGCAGAGGATAGCGCGTTTTACGGATTTTATGCGAAGCTTTAATCGCAGTGAGCGCGTTTCTTTGCGGTAGAGCTTTTGTACCTTTTCGTGCGGTGCGCCTTTAGCAAAAGCATCCGCGAGCAGCTTTCCGCTATACATAGCAGAGCTGAGTCCTTCGAAGGAGCTTGGGCTGATAAAGCCGGCCGCCTCACCGAGAAGGAAAACGCTTCCCTCTCCCGTTTTGAAATCCCGCATTCTGCGCGGACTCGAGACGAGGCAAGCCTCGGTCTTTTTTACTTCTCCGAAGGAATTGCCGAGAAAGGCTTCAAGCCTTGACTTCTGCTCGGCAAAAGCCTCGCGGCAGCCCTCGCGCCTGAATGCGCCGCCGAATACTACGTAATTCCCTTTATGTATCGTCCAAGAGCAGCTATCGCTCGTTTTTGCATCAAAGATGCAGGAGTAATAAGGCAAGCGCTGCCCTCGGTTTTCATACCATTCCTGGATAGCAACGTACTGCACCTTCATAGGCTCAAAGAAGGTGCGGCGGACGATCGAGCCGCCACCATCGGCACCAACTATCGCAGATGAGCTGAAGGTAATCTCGCCGTCGGCGTTTTTTACGGAAATACGGTAAAGCTCACCGTCCTTTTTTATTTCCTTGCACCTCGCCCCGATAACGTCAACGTTTTTTGGAATGAGCGAGAGCAGCCAGCTATCAAATGCGTATCTATCCATATTCAGATAGTACCTTTGGTAATAGCGAACGAACTTTTGGTCGATATCTATGGTTTCGACAGCGAATATCTGCGGATCCTCGAGCACGCTTTTCGGCAGTACGAGATCAAATCTCGCGAGCAGCTTCTGCGCGTCGGGCGCAAGCAGACCTCCGCAGGGCTTTGCGCTCTCCTTAGACTGACCGTCAATGAGAAGGATTTTCAGCTCGGGACGAGCCTTCGCAAGCTCGAATACAAACACAGAACCCGCAGGCCCCGCGCCTATAACGGCAATATCATATACATTATTATTCTTCGTTTCCATTTCTATCTCTCCCGAAAAAATGTGTTTTGGGATTTGGTGGGGTGCGCCGACACCTCGACTTTTATTTACATTATATCACGTAATGCGACAGAAATCAATCAAGAATGTAATATTCAGTTTGAAGCCGCTATCAAACGCAAATGAATACTTGACGCATTCTCCCTCAGTCACCTGCGTTGACAGCTCCCTTTCGGAAGGAGCCTCGGATTATACGCCTCACTCATACAGGAAGGCTGCTCGGGCTTTGTGACTAGGTCACCGCAGAAATTGAGTTCGTCATTTTTGCCTTATGAAATTTGAGTCGAATTTTCAAATTTGTGTATTCTGTATGTTTTGGAGTGTTAAAATGTTAACAAATTGTAAACAATAAAAAAATCAGTATTTTTTTGCCCTAAAATATGGAAAATTTGATTGAATTATGGTATAATATCGGTTGCGGCGCGTGTGGTCGACTTTTGTTATGCCAATTTTCAGAAGCGCGGACACGTTCAGATGCGCCCGCTGACAGCGAAATTAAAAAAATATATTATAAAATTTGGAGGAAACACAAATGAGCAAAAAGTACGTTTACCTTTTCTCTGAAGGTAACAAGGACATGCGTAACCTCCTCGGCGGTAAGGGTGCAAACCTCGCTGAGATGACAGGCATTGGTCTCCCCGTTCCCCAGGGCTTCACTATTTCTACTGAGGCCTGCACACAGTACTATGAGGACGGCAAGCAGATCAACGACGCTATTATGGCAGAGATTATGGAGAACATCGTGAAGATGGAAGCTATCACCGGCAAGAAGTTCGGTGACCTCGAGAATCCTCTTCTCGTTTCCGTTCGTTCGGGTGCAAGAGCATCCATGCCCGGTATGATGGATACCATTCTTAACCTTGGTCTTAACGAAGAAGTTGTTAAGGTTATGGCTGAGAAGTCCGG